>QHVR01000728.1 GCA_003223595.1 Acidobacteriota bacterium | reverse complement strand
CTCGCAAGCCGAGGGCCACATCGGCGCCAGCATTCGCGAGCGCGAGCGAAATGGCGCGTCCGAGTCCGCGGGCAGCGCCGGTGACTAATGCCACCTGACCGCTTAAGTCAAAACGAGGAAAGTCGTTGGTCATCGGAGCCCTTCTGGCATCGCAGTCTGCAGTGAGTTGTTTGTATACGGAACTTGGGAGTTTTCTTCTTTGCCACGACAGTGCTGTTATCGGGCGACCGCGCCCCCGCCACTCGTCTGGAATTGATGCAGTTGGTCCAAGAGCTCGGCGCTGTGCCGGGCGGGATCAACGCTGGTGTACACCTTGGCGACCTTGCCATTCGGATCGATGAGGAACGTGTGGCGCGAGGCGAATTTCGCGACCCCGAGATTGGTGAGAGATCCATACGCCTTCGTCACCGTATGTGTTGTATCGGCCAGCAGCTTGAAATTCAGACCCTCCTTCGCGCAGAACTTCTTGTGAGAATCGACACTGTCCACACTTACGCCTAACACGACCGTATTGTGCTCGGCGTACTTGGACTGATCGGCCTGGAAATTGCGAGCTTCGCGCGAACAGCCGGGTGTCTGGTCCTTGGGGTAAAAGTAGAGCACCACCCACTTGCCGCGAAAATCAGAGAGGCTGACCGGCGCGCCTTCCTGCGAAGGCAGCGTGAACTGCGGGGCGTCGCTGCCCACGGATGGCGTTACCGAATGCGACAGCAAGCGCGGGACCAGCAGCACCACCACAGCGATAACTAGCAGTATCAGGACGATGCGCAGCATGGAGTCCTCCAGCGCAAAGCATTCTAAATCAGTTGACCTCCGCGTAGAGCCGTAACTGGCTACGGCTCTGCATGTGGCACCTGCAGCAAAAATTCGCGCAATTGAATATGATGGAAGGTCAAGCATTCCTCTGGGGGAAAATCAGAAGTGGCTCAAACCGAAACTGACGGTCTAGAAGTGTTGGAAACGCGGGAGTGGGTCGACTCCCTGGATTATGTTCTTTCGCATGGCGGCCCGAATCGTGCCGGCCGGTTGCTGCAGCAACTGGCGTTGCACGCCCGCCGCGAAGCCGGCATCAATCTGCCTTTTACTGCGACCACCCCGTACCAGAACACCATTCCCGCCAGACAGCAGGCCCCTTTCCCCGGAAGCCAGGAGATGGAGCGCCGGATCAAGAGCCTGGTGCGCTGGAATGCGCTGGCCATGGTAGTCCGCGCAAATAAGATTCAGGAAGGCATTGGCGGCCATATCTCCACGTTCGCGTCCGCCGCCACGCTGTATGAGGTTGCGTTCAACCATTTCTTCCGCGCGCAGACGGAAAATGGCGATCGCGATATTGTTTATTTCCAGGGCCACGCCGCGCCCGGAATGTA
>QHVR01000727.1 GCA_003223595.1 Acidobacteriota bacterium | reverse complement strand
CTGGTTTGTGATTTCCGACACATTGCGGGCAGGCTTGCACGGATCGGCTCTGGAACTATGGACCGTGCAGCCCAGCTCTCGTCGTGCGGAATTAGTGGATAAATTTGTAGTCGACGATGGAAGCGGCCAGAGCAGGAGTCGCATCCGCCTGGGCTTCTTTGAAGCGCATGACGCGGCCCTGGCAGACGACGTTGCTGTTCTTCTGGCCGGAAATTTCTTCCGGCATCTCGAAAACCATCTCCACCAAAGCATTCACCGGAAGCTCTTGCGGGCCATGGAAGAGAACTCCACTCTGGCTGATGTTTTCAATGGTGCCTTCATACCACGTGCTGGTCTTGTTCACGCGGTAGCGCAACGGGAGATCCAGCTTTAAGCGGCGCGCACGGGGTACCCACGAGGGACGTTTCTCGCGCGTGTGGGCGCGACGAACAGTGGTCGTGTCGGGCTTGGAATGCTCCACACGTTCGGTGCGGCGCATGGTGGTCCAGTCATGCTTGTATTCCGCGGCGCAGAGCAGGCAAACTTGGTAGTAGTCTAGTAGTCGCCATCGGCGGCACGGCGTGGCCAGGAGAACTCGTGGGAGCAGCGCCCAAGCATAAGCACATCCATAAATTTCTGTGGCATGGTTAATACTTCCGGGCTCAGCAGCCTCAGACGCATGGCCATCATCACCCGAATTCGGGTTCTTGGGAAGGTTACTTTCGTGCATCCTGCGATTTGGTGGTCATCGGTAAGTACTTTGTCTTGCAACAACTTACTTTCTCCGCATGGTCATCCTGCCCCGCGCTTCAATACGAAGTCACGAATTCTAAAATTGCAACGGCGATATAACGTGCGAATTAGAACTTTATGAGCGGGGCTCCTACAGACTTCACAGCCTTCATCCTCGCTGGCGGGAACAGTACCCGGATGGGCACGGACAAAGCGTTCGTGATGCTCGAAGGGCGCACCTTGTTGGCGCGAGCCCTTGAGGTTTGCCGCACCGTCACCAGCGATGTCCGGATCGTAGGGGACCGGAAGAAATTTGCGCCGTTCGCCCCTGTCGTGGAGGACGTGTTTCCTGGATGCGGCCCTTTGGCAGGGATTCACGCCGGGCTGCGCGACTCGGAGACGGATTGGAACGTGGTTCTCGCGGTGGATCTACCTTTCGTTTCGCCCGCGCTGCTTCTCTTCCTGGTGGCACAAGCGAGAGAAAGCAGGGCGATGGTGACCGTGCCGCGGGCGGGCGAAGGATGGCAGCCCCTATGCGCGATCTATCGCCGTGCGTTCGCAGACGCAGCCGAAACAGCTTTGCGCGCGGGGCGCTATAAGATCGACGCCCTTTTCGATGAGTCGCTTATCCGTCCGGTGGGTGAAGAGGATCTGCGGCGCGCCGGATTTTCGCCGGAGGTCTTCCGCAATCTGAATACGCCCAAAGAGTTGGCCGAAGCCCGCAATTCCTGAGATGCCCGTCTATTTTTCTGCCAGGCCTGCGCGAGGAAACAGATCGTAGGGACTTCCGATCTGAAAGATGTATCCCTCAGCCTTTTTCGATCCGGCCTGAAAGCCGCGGAAGACCGCCACCGTATCTTGCAAGCTGTAGAAAAAATCTGGACTCTGGCTGGCGTGTGCGTAGCAGGCGGCTTTCTTTGTGTCGACCACGCCGGTGATGTCGACATAGTGCGTGGGGGCAGGGAACTGGGTTGTGTCTTCCCCGTCCGACACCTCGTAGTAGTAGAGAGGAAACCGCTGCTTCAGCTGCTTCCATGCCTCGAAGGTGAGATTCGCAATGGCGCGGTGGTCAGGATGATGGTCGATGGGCCAGTGGGTGAAGACTGCATCCGGCGTTTCCGCCTCGATAAGTTTTTGAAACGCCCCGTAATGGGCATTGTCGACGACAGCGTGTCCGTTGGTCTGGTTGGCATAGACCGGTCGGGCTTTCAGAATGTCACAGGCTTTTTTCGCCTCCGCGATGCGCACTGGGGCAGAGGTCTCCCACGCGCCGTCGTTAAGATATAGCAGCACGACATCGTGCCCAGTGGCGGTGAGGCGGGCGACCGTGCCGCCACAGCCATACTCGGGATCTCCCGGATGACCGCCCGTGACAACGACCTTATACTTTTTCGGCTCTGTAGCCGGCGTGCGGGTATTCTGCGCGGCACTGTCCAGTGCCATTACTCCGGCAGCAACTCCTGCCCCCGCCAGCAGTTCTCGACGATTCATGGGTCCGCTCCTCCGGGTGCCCCACGTCTCGCCGCCTTCACGAGACGTGGGAACTGAGCCAGTGTAAAGTCAGTATCCAAAATTCGCGAATGCGCGGGCAGCTTTTGGTAAGGTAAGAGCAGAACTGCGAGAGCAGGATCTGAGAACGATCCCTAATGGCTGACGGCTCGAAAATCGCTCCCTACATCGAATTTCGCGACGTCTCCAAAGCATTCGGAGACAACGTGGTGCTCGAGCACGTGAGCTTCGAAGTCTTGCCGGCAGAAACGGTCTGCATCCTGGGGCGCAGCGGGGTGGGAAAATCGGTTTCGCTCCACCACATCATGGGGTTTCTGAAGCCGGACTCTGGCCGCGTGATTGTTGCGGGCGAGGACATCACTGACTACACCGAACCGCAGCTAGAGGCCATTCGAAAAAAAGTGACGATGGTTTTTCAGAATGGCGCGCTATTCGATTCGCTCACCGTGGGTGAGAATGTCGCGTTCCCTCTACGTGAAACTCAGGAATTGAGCGAAGAGCAGATTTACCAGATCGTCGACGGATTGCTGCAGATGGTGGGAGTGCAGCAGATGCGCGACCTGCTTCCTTCCGATCTATCCACCGGAATGAAACGTTCGGTGGCAATCGCGCGGGCGCTGGCGGCGCGTCCCGAATGCGTGCTTTACGACGAGCCGACCACCATGGTCGATCCGCTGATGGCGCAGCTGCTGGGGGACCTGATCAAGCGGCTGAAAATTCAACTGAATCTCACCAGTATCGTCGTGACCCACGACATGCGCCTCGCCAAAAAACTGGCGGACCGGGTCGTCTTTCTGCACGAAGGGCGTGCCATCTTTTTCGGACCCTACCCCGACATGGAACGATCCCAGGAGCCCATCATTCAGGAATTCCTGGAACTCGATGAACTGAAACTGGAAGCCTGAAGGCGCGCGACGTGTCAGAATTATCTGAATGATCACAGAAAGGCCAGATTCCCTATGTCAAGTCATCCCAGCAATCTTCGCCGCCTGCCCGGAGTACCTGTCTTTTTTGGCGCATCGAGTGTCGTCAGCCCACCGCAGGAGCGCGATCGGAAGAAGATCTCAGACGAGTACAAATGGGACTTGAGTGCAATTTATGCTTCCGATGAAGCCTGGCGGGCAGAAAAGGACATACTCGCGTCGGAGTTGCCCCAGTTGCGCAGCTTTCAGGGTGCATTGAGTTCCTCGGCAGCGACCCTGGCAGACGCCTTGGAAGTTCAGAGTCGCTTCGAAAAAGAGCTCACCCGACTTTTTCTGTATGCCAGCCTGAGTTCCGATCAGGATACCCGGGTCAGTACATACCAGGCGATGGAGCAGCAGATGATTCAACTTGCGTCTGCGCTTGGGACCGAGGCCGCGTTCATCGAACCTGAAATCCTGAAGATGGATCCCGTAACAATTGAACGGTTTCTGTCGGAAGAACCGCGCCTGCAGGTGTACCGGGTTTATTTGCAAGACATTGCGCGGCGCCGCAGTCACACGCTCAGCAACGCGGAAGAGAAGTTGCTAGCGGCAGCTTCGGTCATGGCGAGCGGTCCGTCGAGTGCCTACGGCATTTTCGCGGATGCTGATTTTCCTTATCCCGCGGTGACCTTGAACGATGGCACGACCGCAAAACTCGATAAAGCCTCATTCGCCCTGCACCGCGCCTCCGCGAATCGCGAAGATCGCGAGAAAGTGATGGAGGCATTCTTTACCGCTCTGGGCCAGTATCGCGCGACATTTGGATCGATCTTGAATTCCAGTGTGCAGACGTCCACGTTCTACGCGCGTGCTCGCAACTACCAGACTGCGCTCGAAGCGAGCTTGGATGGTCCCAACATTCCGGTATCGGTGTATTCCCGGCTGATCGACGGAGTGGGACGAAACGTGGCCTCGTTTCATCGCTACCTGCAACTTCGCAAGCGCATGCTGGGCGTCTCCGAACTTCACTATTACGACTTATATGCGCCGCTGGTTTCGTCGGCCAACATTCACTACTCGGTGCAAGAGGCGGAGGACAACATCCTGGAGGCCCTTGCGCCACTAGGCCAGGAGTACGCCAGCGGGGCGAAGCGCTCATTTACCGAACGCTGGATTGATATGTTTCCTACTGAAGGCAAGAGGTCCGGCGCCTATTCCGCGGGAGATGCTTACGATGTGCATCCGTACATGTTGATGAACTACAACGGCAAGTACGATGACATGAGCACGCTCGCCCACGAACTTGGGCATACGATGCACAGTTATTTCTCCAACAAAACGCAGCCGTATCCGCTGGCGTCGTACTCGATTTTTGTCGCCGAAGTCGCCTCAACTTTCAACGAGGCGCTGTTGAACGACCACATGCTGAAAAAGATCAAGGATGACGCGACGCGGCTTTCGCTGCTGGGCAATTATCTGGAGAGCATTAAGGGCACCGTCTTCCGTCAGACCCAGTTCGCAGAGTTCGAACTGCGCATGCATGAGATGGTCGAGGCTGGACAGCCGCTGACGGGCGATGCTCTTTCCACGCTTTACGCCCAGATCGTGAAAAAGTATTACGGCCACGAGCAAGGCGTATGCGTTGTCGATCCTTACGTCGAGCACGAGTGGGCGATGATTCCTCATTTCTACAACTCGTACTACGTGTTCCAGTACGCGACGTCGTTCACGGCATCGTCGGCGCTATCGGAAAAGGTGTTGGCGGGAGAGCCGGGGGCGACGCAGCGCTATCTGGCATTTTTGTCGG
>QHVR01000726.1 GCA_003223595.1 Acidobacteriota bacterium | reverse complement strand
GTGGCCACGCTGGCGGCCTTGTGGAAGTGATCGATGGCTTCCTGCTTCGAGTATGCTTTTTGTCCCCCGAAGCACTTCACACCTTCCACAAATTTCATGTTCACCGGCACTTCGACTTTGAGCACGTCCACGCCGTAGCGCTCCTTGCTGAACTCGCGCATGCTCTCGGTCACAATGTGCGGTTTCCGCTTGGCATATTCCAG
>QHVR01000015.1 GCA_003223595.1 Acidobacteriota bacterium | reverse complement strand
TCGCGCGTCTGGAATGCATCTTCCGGCGTCTGTGGGTTAGCGGAGGGTTGCTGGGCGAGCGCACACGGCACGGCGGCAAAAAAGAACGCGGCGATAAGGTTCGTCAGTCGACCCATATACGACACTCCCGAAAGACGAAGCCATGGCAACCACGACGCGAAACTTCATCAAATCTGGCTCAGAGCAGGCCGTGATCTTCCGGCCAGCGGCACGCTCTTTGCAAGCTCTGTAGACCTTTTACTGCCCGGCCTGGGAGGGGTCCATAAAGTGATTTCTGTACTGGGGGCGGGCGTAAGTCTCTACAGAACAGGCCGCCGCGCATTGTGTCGGCAGCCGTGCCCGGTGTCTTCAGCATCGACATGTTTCTGAGAGCGGCTCTTCATGACCAGCCCCCATGGCGTGCC
>QHVR01000016.1 GCA_003223595.1 Acidobacteriota bacterium | reverse complement strand
GAGGCAGGTCAAAAAGCCCCACATAAAGAACAGCGTTGTTACTGTGGCCAGAGGAGCGCCGTAGCTTTGCCCGGTGCTGGGTGCCGAGGTCGTGCTTGCCGTCGTATTAGGGGACGCGATGGCCATGATTCCTTACCGCCTTAGAGCGCGATTAGACTGCAGACGCGGCAATGATACATCGCGACCGCGCCGTTCTGGGCACTTTTCTTTGCGCCACGAAGCGTTTCAGGCGCTACAAAATCGTTTCTACTCACACCGAGCGTTGTGAGTTTCAAGGGCCCAACCCGTGCAGGAAAGACCTGATTCCTTTCCAGATAAGGGGCGGCTAGAGATAGGGTTTGGCCGCGCCTTCCGCAGCGCCGTCGCAGACTCCCGGTGGACCGGTGCTGCTCCCCCCTCGCCGCCGCCATCGACGCCTATGGCTCTGGATTCTGGGAATTTGCCTGATCCTATTGGCCGTTGCGCTCATATGCATCCGGATTGCAATTTCACGGGCCGAACCAATCCTGCGCACCCGGGTGATTGAAACCCTCTCGACGCGATTCAAAAGCCCGGTAGAACTGACGGAGCTTCACGTTTCGATCATGGATGGCCTGCACGTAGACGGGAAGGGATTAAAGATATTTGGTGCCAGCGATCCCAATCCGTCGCTAGCGGGAGTGCAGCCATTACTGGAAATCCGGGAGTTCCGGTTCAATACTCCGCTGCGTGACCTCTTCCGCGAGCCCATGCGGGTGAATACGATTTTCGTCGACGGTCTCACCATGAACATCCCGCCCAAAGAAGATCGCCGGCAGATGAGCAATATGCGCCGGCGCGGCGGCAAGATGTCGATCGCAGTAACTCAGTTTTTGTGCACTGATACCAGGCTGGTCATCAACACGATCAAGCCCGGAAAAGCGCCGCTAGTCTTCGATATTGCCGACCTGCAACTCCAGGACATCGGTCCGTCCAAGCCGCTGCAGTTCCAGGCAACACTGCTCAATCCCAAACCTGTCGGGCATATTCGATCGACTGGTCTCTTCGGGCCGCTGAATGAGACTAGCCCTCGTGATTCGGCCGTAGTGGGCACGTACTCATTCACCAATGCTGACCTGGGAACCCTGAAAGGAATAGCAGGGATTCTATCTTCGACCGGGCAGTACGGCGGCACGTTAGGCCGGATCGAAGTGAACGGACAGACCGACACTCCCGATTTTCGGCTCAACATCAGCGGTCATCCAGTTCCTCTTCATACGGATTTTCACGCCATTGTCGATGGCACCGACGGTGATACGTATCTGGAGCCGGTGAAGGCGCACTTTCTGCATTCATCGTTCACCGCGAGCGGCAAGGTGGAGCATCTGGCAAACGCGCCCGGTCATGACATTCTCTTGCATGTTCAGATGCCGCGGGCCGCTGTTGAAGACCTGCTGAGACTTGGAGTCAGAACTGACCCGCCAATTATGTCAGGCGCGGTGGCCATGAACACTGAACTGCACCTGCCGCCAGGAGCCGGGGATATTTCCGACCGCCTGCACCTTAAAGGCAAGTTTCATGTTTCCGGCGGACATTTCAGCAACGATAAATTGCAGAAGCGAATTGACGATTTCAGTTTGCGAGGGATGGGAGAAGCCAAGCTGATCAAGAACTCGCCCGAGATCGTTGTGCCCACGGATTTGCGAGGCACTTTCGTACTCAACAACGGTTTGCTGTCTTTCTCCTCGCTGCAGTTTCAGATTCCCGGTACACACGCCGACATGACGGGAGAATACAGTCTGGATGGCAACAAGTTCGACTTCCATGGAAAGCTGAAAATGGACGCGAAGTTGTCACAAACGACTACGGGATGGAAATCGATTCTTCTGAAACCGCTCGACCCGTTCTTTCACAAAAACGGAGCCGGAACAGAACTCCCGTTCAAGATCACCGGCACTCGCAGTGAACCTCATTTCGGCCTTGATTTCGGCCATAAGGAAGAATCCGAGTCCACGCAGGCGCCCTCCCCGAAATAGCAAATAAAGGCCTAAAACCCGGTACAGCATCTGGGGTATTGTTTGCAGCCCTTGAGAAAACTTACTTTTCAGAATAGAGACCAGTGAAGGGCGGCCGCTCACCTGGAACTGAGTAACGGGAGGAACAGAATGGCCAACGATGCAATGCGAGAGTTATACGTCGCGGAACTTCGGGATTTATACAATGCCGAGACCCAGCTAACGAAAGCCCTACCCAAGATGGCGAAAGCTGCCTCGAACTCCGAGTTGCGGCAGGCTTTTGAGGAACATCTACGGCAGACATCGGAACAGGTTTCGCGCCTGGAGCAGATCTTCGAGATGCTGGAGGAGAAACCGACTGGCAAGAAGTGCCTGGGGATGGAAGGACTGGTGAAGGAAGGTGCGGAAACCATGAAGGAGGACTACGAAGGATCCATCATGGACGCGGCCCTCATCGGGGCTGCACAACGCGTCGAGCACTACGAAATTGCCGGCTACGGAACCGTCCGCGAATTTGCCGAGTTGCTGGGCGAAGACGAGCACGTTCCCCTGCTCGAGCAGACTCTTGAAGAAGAGAAGGAGACCGACGAGAAACTAACGCAGTTAGCTGAGCAGATCAACGTACAAGCCCAAGAAGAGGCAGAGGGCGAAGAGGAAGGCGAAGGTGCGGAGGAGACGCCTAGACGCAGAGCCAGCGGCAACCGCAGTCGCCGGGCAGCATGAGAATATCCCGAGTGGAAGGGCGCACCTGCGCCCTTACCATTCTTTTTGCTTAGAGCGAGCTGTGCAAAATACGGCGATCACCTGATGCCGACGCTGCCTAACTCAGGCTACCCTCCCTACCGTTAGGCATGCACTGTAAGCCTGTTCGAAAAAGGATCAAACCCATGAAGAAGCCTTCCTCAGGGAACTCGTCTGACTCTTCTCTGGCGTGGCACAGTCTTTACCAAGCGGCGCTATTTGAGAGTGACCGGGAGAAGATTCCGGCGAGGATTGATGCCGCCGAAAAGGCGATTCTTGATCGGGTAAAACAGTTGTTCGTGATCAAGAGTGATCACATTGAAGAAGACCAGGTACTCGACGACGCTCTGTATGCCTTACGGGCGCTCAGGAATTGTGTTGTCCCAGATGTGAACGCCGCGGCCTAGCCTGCGTAATCGGGCAAGATTTCAAGCGCGGCATGCATTCCCCTGCGTCGCACGGAAGGACTCGCTAGTACGTTTGCAGGAAAGACCGTGACTTCCTATGATAGGCAAGGCTTTGGAGATAAAGCAGGTCGTTCTTAAAGATTTGCGGCGTTCTTTTGAAAACGCGGTACGTGACGTTGGTACAGCCGGGGTAACGGGAATTGTGTCCCACCGCAGAACACCAATCGCGCAAAGGCCCTCCTGGAAGAGCGAATCCGCTACCGGTGCCGAAAAGCGCGCCGTTTCGGATGCTGCGAAAGCATTGTCAGCTCTGTGGAAGCTGGCGCCGAATTCCGGACGCTGAGTCCGGCAGCTCGCGCGAGATTGCAGTCGATGGATGCAAGGGCGCGTTCACCGGAGCATTTCGCTTCCGCAAGCCAGCCAACGTCAGAATTACCATGATCGCTATCAGGAGAACGATACCGAGTGTTGCAATCCTTCTCCCGTTTTTGGGATTCCCAGCAATCATCGCGGCAACTAAGATGCGAGGGCTTTCGAAGGGAGACTAGGGTTAAAGCCTTAGTTCCATGCAAAGATGCCAAAGCCCGCCTGCTAGAGACGGGCTTTGGGCCGAGCTGCGGGTTTGCGTTTAAACGGCTTTTCTCAGGGTCGTAGCACTCTCAGTGCCCCGCTTGGTCGCACCCAGACCCGAGCAGCTTTGACACTGCGAGACAGCTTCCTTGCGGCGCTCGCGCAGGCGGCTTTGGAACGTGTCCCAGCGGCCGCCGATCCCATTCGCGCTGTTATTGATTACGACGGCATCGGTTCCGGCCGGCACAGCTCGTTCGGTAGGTGTACGCGAAGCCTCAAGGTCCGCCCGGCTCGTAGTCGTGGACTGCGGCGTTCTGGGCGGCGGATATCCTTGCGTAGCAGCTTCAGCACGCTCCGAGTTTAAATTGCCGGTTTGCTGGTAGGTAGTGGGGGTAATGTTGCGATCCGTTTCCGCCCGATGCTGCACCGGGCTGTTCACCCATTTCGCGCGATAGCGATCTTCGTAATCAGCCCATTTGTCTTCTGACTCCAGATCTGACTGGTTGTATGGAGGGAAGCTCTCGATCTGTTCCTTGTTGAGATTCGCCTCAAAGTCATCCTCGTGCTTGGCAGAAGCACGCAGTCTCTCTGCCGGCACCAGGAATTTCTTGCTATGCAGCCAGCCGCCAGTGTCGACTACGGCATAACGAATGTCACCTGTCGAGTGATCGAAAATCACATCATCAATCTTGCCCAGCTTCTCGTCGTTCAATCCGTATACGTGGGCCCCGCGAATGTCCTCGTTCGCTTCAAAGATAGGTGCGTCCTGGAGCGTGCCGTAATGTGCCATGAGTCCTCCTTATTGAGTTGCTCTTCTCTTTAGCCCTGGAATGCTGCGGCAGAGTGGAGGCATTCCCTAAACATCAAAGTTATTCATCTTCCATGAGTATTGACGTCGGGTATATTGCGGACAATCGGCGGTTCTCTGTAGCCCCAAATGCGGGCTCCGGATCGCAACCAGAAGGTCAGATTTGATTCGGGTCGTCCGGCTCAGGCTCGCGCACTGGAACATCTGGATTCTCGGGAGGCTCGATTGGATCCGGGACGGGGGTTGGAAAGGGCTCCACTGGAGCCCGGAGCGTGTATGGAGGCATGTGGAATCTCCTGCTAGGCTGAGATGCCGGAAACGTTCCCGCGGGCGGCGACAAAAAAAGCGGGCCAATTGACCCGCTTTAGCTGACAAGTCGCAATTCCTCAATGAGGAGTGCTGGTGTCGTTGGTCGAAGGAGATGATGATGAGCTGCCATGGGGAGTCGTTGACGGTTGCGAGCTACTCGGAGCCGTGCCTTGTGGCGAAGTCGATCCAGGGGTCGTTGTATTCGGTGTCCCGTTGGGCGAAGTCGATCCCGGAGTCGTAGTATTCGGCGTGCCGTTTGGCGAAGTAGATCCTGGTTGCGTCGTATTCGGTGTTGTGGAGCCTGGGCTCGTCGTATTCGGCGTGCCGTTTGGCGATGTCGAGCCCGGAGCGGTCGCATCGGGCGACGTTGAACCTGGTGTGGTGGATCCCGGAGTTGCAGGGCTGGGCGTGCCGTTGGGGGAACTCGAGCCCGGCGTAGTCGCATTCGGAGAGGTCCCGTTTGGTGACGTCGAACCCGGAGAAGTCTGGGTTGTGCCTGCCGGCGGAGTGGCAGTGCTTCCTGGGGCAGTGGTGCTGCCGGGGGTTGAACTTTGTCCCGCTGTGCCGGAGCTGCCCGATGGTGCCGTGCTTCCGCCGGATGGCGAGCTCTGGGCGGCTACCCACGCGCCGCAACATAGAATTACAGCAAGCAATGTAAGTTTCCTGATCGACTTCATAGTTACCTCACACCCATGTTTCAAGATTTCGTGTTCTGAACTGTCGCCACAAACTCATGGCGACAACAAGCTTGAGTATGGGGGTGAGCCTGTGGACGGAGTATCCGGAGGATTGAGTACTTTTCGAACGGCGAATATCCAGCGCAAGCTCGCTTAGCGAGGCGGGCAGACGAGGCGTCCGTCCCTACACGAGGCAAGTCTTGGCATCGAGGGGCTAACTCGGGGGGCTGACGGACCGAACTTGAATCGTGTGGCCGCTGAGGCTCCCCACGATCCGCGCCCGTTCTCCGGCGAATGGCTTCAAAACTTGTGAGTCACCCTGTAGTACGTAAGATGACTCGGCGCTCACCAGCGCGAAAGCGGCTCCGCCATGTACGCAAACTCGCACGCAAACGGTCGCCGGGCGTTGCAGAGCTGGAGAGTGCTTCGCGCCACAGCGGGAACACGTAACCATGCCGTCGAAGACCTGTTCCGCGGGAGCGGCTTTCTGTGATGCCGCAGGCGCTGCCTGAAGTGCATCGTTGCCAGCTTCCGGGATACCAGCGGCCGCACCGATACTGGCGAGCAAAAGCGCGAGCCCGATAGAAATTGCGCTGCCCACCACAACGATCTCGATCCAGATCCGCCGTGTGTTCATTTAACCCCCGGGGCACCATAGAGAACCCCTGCATGTACCGTGCCAGCCTTGACGATTTCGCGCTAAATGGCGGGATCTCAACAGCTTGGATCTTTAACGGGGCGCCAACTCTCGCCCCATGGAGGGAAAATCTTATACGCTTCCGGGTGCCCCAATGAACCCAGTTTTGACGAGCAGTTATACCGCCGATAGTTAGGCCGCGGCAGCTACGGCAGTGGCCTTTGCCACTCCCAGTGTCGAAGCCTCGCGTGCACCTAGATTCTGGAGCACTTGAATGGCGGTCTCCGCCTTCGCGCTCTCTGAGCAAGGTATGTAAATCAGCGCGCCAAAATCCGACAACTGGAGCCCCAGGCGCTTGGCTTCCTCCTGGGGAAAACCGAGATTGAGCAATGTCTTTGAACCGCGAGACAGATTGGGGAAACTCTGCTCTGTCGACGAGGGTGGGAAGAAGGCTTGCGAGCGAATGAAGAAGCCTACGGTCGGGATGAAAACCGCGCCCAGCTCCGAAAACCAGGCGATCATCCGTGCGCTGGACGCTGCTTCGCTGTCGAACACACTTGCATCGGGGTGTGCGGGAGAGAGCACCATGCAGATGTCTTCGTTGCCGATACCAGCGCGATTCAGCGCACAAACCACCTCCGGCAGAGCGACGTTACGGGGATACATGGCGTAGGCGGCAGTTTGGTTGATGCGCATACTGATTCTCCAACCTACGTCGCGGGGGAAGGGCACATCCTTCAGCAGCACGAAGTGGGGTAGCAGTGCCCTAAAGTTATGCGATCTGGCGCGATAGGGCACTCAGGTGAATCTTGTACGAGTCACGGCCCAGCTGTGGAATTCCGCCATTCGCCCCCGTTTGGGCGCAGGTCGGCGAGATTTTTGAAGTCTCCGCGGTGCCCATGGGCAACAAACAACCGGTTACCGCAGGGCGCTCACCGCTGCCGTCCTTTCGTGAACTGCGGGTGTGATGCTCTGCCGATTCGAGGTTGGATATGCAACGAATTCGATCGACTCTTTTGTTGTTAGCCTTAGCTGGCTTTGTCGTCGGGGTAGTGGCCCAGCAAACACCGTCAACCAATACACCCAGCGGTGAGGCCGATTCCATCCCGCAAGATCGAGCAAGCGAACCTGCAGGCGCGTTGCCGTCTGCGCGCGGTTTTGATGGAAGGATTGTGAAACTGGGCAACCAGTTTATTCTGAAGAACGCGATTGCGCACACTTCATACAGGCTCGATGATCAGAAAAAAGCCGGGCATTACGAAGGCAAGAGAGTAAAAGTCACTGCGACCATGGACTCTGTTTCCAACACTCTTCACGTGATCGACATTTCCGCTTCCAGCCGGAAAGATTGACGTCCCAACAGAAAAGCCTGCCGCGACCGCGGGGAGGCTTGTGAACCCATTTCGACTGAACTGCTAGGAGAGCAGTTCTATTTTGACTACGTGAATGGTGTTGCTGCCAGTCTCCAGCTTGCCGGTCACTCGCACGTTCTGATTCTCGAAGCG
>QHVR01000725.1:1951-5920 GCA_003223595.1 Acidobacteriota bacterium | reverse complement strand
GTTCATAGAAATTTGGAAAGGACTCATGCCCCTGATGAAACTGCACGTGTGTTTCGTTCTCGCAATGCTAATCGCTGCCGGCTCCCATTCGCAGGCGCAGCAGGCGCCTACCTATCCCCCGCCCGATGACCGCTACAAAGTAGACATCCTCGAAGTGAACGGCCATCCTGACGACGACATCCAGTTCGCCGCCTACATTGCCAAACTGGTGGAGCAACAGCACAAGAAGGTGGCCGTGATTTATGCCACCCGCGGAAACTCTGGCGGCAACGCGGCCGGTCCTGAACAATCAAAAGCATTGGCCGACATCCGCGAGATGGAGGCGCGCCACTCGCTGGCCTCTTACGGAATCACCCATGCGTGGTTTCTGCACGGATCCGACACTCCGGGAGGCGACGTGCTCCACTCTCTGGAAGCTTGGGGACACGGCCAGGCGCTCGAAGAAGTGGTGCGCCTCGTTCGCATCACTCGCCCGGAAGTGATCCTCACCTGGATGCCGAACTACGTTGTCGGTGAAAATCATGAGGACCATCAGGGTGCCGGAGTGCTGGCCACCGAAGCCTTCGACCTCGCAGCCAATCCACTAGCTTTTCCCGAGCAACTAGAGGCTCCGCGCAATCGCCTGGGCATCAGCAATTACGGCGAAGGGCTCCGCCCCTGGCAGCCCAAAAAGATCTATTACGGCTCCGACGCTATCCATTTCGAGTTCTTTAAAGGCAACGGTCCCGAATATGCGACCAGTGAGCAGTCTCCCGCCCGCAAAGAGCCCTACTCCCGCGTTGCCGCCGAGGCTTGGGGACACTACAAAACGCAGAATGATTTTTCCGATGCCCAGTTGAAAGAATTCACCGAGATGCCGGTGCGCTTCATTTTCGGCAAATCGCTAGTGGGCGGAAATGCGGCCAGCGACATTCTCGACGGGATCACGTCCACCCCAATCCCATATTCGCGCCCTCGTGGTTATGAACCACCGCCTTCAGGACTCGCGCTCGAACTCGGCGGGCCTTGGGCTTTCTACCACACGTTCTGGCCGGCGCATGGCATTGAGCATCTCGCCAAGCTATTCTCGCCCGAAGCGCAGGTCACTCCCGGAGAATCGCTCTGGGTCCCGCTGATCATCCGCAATGATACCGACAGTGCAAAGCAGGTCACGTTGCACGCCACGCTCCCGGCTGGCTGGAGCCAGAATCCGCAGACCACGGTGTACCCGGTCGCGGCACATGATTCTTACGCCATTCAACTCACCATCAGCAGTTCAGCCACGCAGAAAGGAACCTGGCAAACACTAAGCTGGACGGCCGACAGCGGCGGCCAAAGCCTGGGAACGGTGACCCTAAGAGTTGACGTAGTCTCAAACGGCTTGCCGCAATAGATCTTTGTAGCCTGCGTGCTTGTGTAGCCACGGCCTTCCTATGGAACGCGCCCCGGACGCTCACTTTGCTCAGCTGGACGCACGAGACCTCCGGCGTATACAGGCATGTGCGGCCTAGTGCAGCGTCTTCTTAAGCCACTCCACCAGCGCCTTCTTATACCAAAGCCATTCAGCATGGGATTCCCAATGATCCATCCCATGCGGCGCTCCCTCGATCGTAATCAGATCGCAGCGCGCCCCGGCTTTTTTCATCCTGTCACACATCTCGACCGACTGCTCATAAGGCACGTCCTCATCCTTGGAGCCGTGCATCAGCAGAAATGGCGGCATCTCTTTTGAGATGTAGATGACCGGAGAGGCCTTAATCAGCAGCGGCACAGTCTCCGCATTCACGGCAGTGATTCCGAACAGGTCAAGCAGTTCATGCGGCAAAGGCTTCCACTGGACCGCTGCCGCCACAAAATCGTGCACCCCGTACATTGACACCACCGCGGCAACCCGTGAATCCGCTTGGTTGCGTGCTCCCACGTAAGAAACAAGATGCCCTCCCGCAGACTCTCCAATCAGTGCGATTCGGCTGGGATCCACCTTATATTTCGCTGCATTCGCTCTCACGAACCGGATTGCTGACTCCACGTCGTCACCATCGGTGGGAAACTTGAATTGCGGCGCCAGCCGATAGTTGATGCTGAACCAGGCAAATCCAGCATCACTCAGTGGCTGAAAGATGTACGTAATGTATTGCTGTTTGTCCCCGGCAACCCACCCTCCGCCATGGACGAGTATGGCTGCGGGAAACGGGCCATCCCCATCGGGAACATGAGCATCCAGAGTCAAATGCACCCCGTCCACCTGGCCATACTCAACATCTTTAAAGTCAGCCGCGGCCGCGCTGAGGCAGCAAATTGCCAGCACTAGCAGGCAGCCCGACACATGAGTCCTGATTTCCATAAGAATGAAGATTCAGAAGTGTAACCCAACACAGTCCTAGTCATTGACTAGTTATCTGACTAGTCATAACATAGAGGAGGTAAGGAGGACAAAATGGCTGCTTGGCAGGTTCAAGATGCAAAAGCGCGGTTCAGTGAATTCCTGGACGCGACCATCAAGAAAGGACCTCAGGTAGTTACTCGTCGTGGAGTCGAAACAGCGGTGCTTGTACCCATTCAGGAATGGAATCGCCTGCAAAGGGCGGCACGTCCCAGTTTGAAGGCCTTGTTGTTGAGTCCTGATACCCGCTTCGAGAATGTGATACCGGAACGCCACAAGGTTTCCCGAAGGAAGATGCTGGATTTGGGATGAACCGGTTCCTGTTGGACACAAATGTCATCTCTGAGTTGCGAAAACCGCGCCCCCACGGCGCAGTCGTTGCCTGGATTCATGACTTGCAGGACGAACAATTATTCTTGTCTGCCGTGACCATGGGTGAATTGCAGGCGGGAATTGAACGAACCCGCCGTCAAGATCCGTTGAAAGCCGCGGACATAGAATCCTGGGCAGATCAACTGGCAAGCTCGTTTCAAATACTGCCGATGGACACACTGTGTTTTCGAGAGTGGGGACGCATCATCGATCGCAAGCCGGATGGACTCTTCGAAGATGCCATGATTGCCGCCACGGCCCGCGTGCATCACCTCATTGTGGCTACGCGGAACGAAGCCGACTTCAAGCGATTGGATATTCGAATCTTCAACCCCTTCAAGAACAGCTGAGTTGCAGGCTCCTGAAACTCAGCTCTGTAAGCTCAATACCCTAGCTGCTTATCAACAACATTCCTCACCGCCTCACCCTTTTGGAAGCTCTGATACTGCTCCAGAAAGAAGCGCATGGCCTGATCCTGCCAGTCAGCGGTATGGTCGGCGCAATGCGGCGACAGTAGCACGTTCTCCAGCTTGTACAGAGGATGGCCTGAGGGCAGTGGTTCGTGCTCAAAAACATCCAGCGCCGCGCCTTTAATCCGCTTTGCCGCTAGCGCCCCTACGAGAGCCGCCTCATCAATCACCGGACCCCGCCCCACGTTGATCACAACTGCCGACGGTTTCATGACCGCGAACTCCGCCTCCCCAATCATGTGCCGAGTTTCCGCCGTCAAAGGTGCCGTCGCGACAATGTAATCGCAGGCCGCAATCATCTCGCGCCGCTCTTCCGGCCTGTAGAAATGCTCTACCAGCGAATCGGGCAATGCAGGAGGATGTCGTTTCGTCGCTAGCACACGCATGCCGAGTGCCTTTACTCGACTGGCGACCGCGCGTCCAATATCCCCACATCCAACAATCCCCACCGTCTGCCCATCAATCTCTTCCACATCAAAAGGCGCCCAGCGCTCCGCCATCTGGTTGCGAACCATGCGCCGAAGATCCTTCGCGAAATAGAGAATCGCTCCCAGCACAAACTCGCCCAGCGACGCGCTGAACACGCCGCGGCCGTTGGTCAGCAGAACTTCGCTATTCACAAGTTCGGGGAACAATAGGTTGTCGACGCCCGCCGCCCGCGAGTGGATCCATCGTACCTCGGGGCAAGTTGCAAGCGCTGCACGCAGCAACTCGGGCGTGCCAGACCATTGCAATATGACGGCTGCTTCCCGGCCCGCGCCGGCG
>QHVR01000725.1:0-1937 GCA_003223595.1 Acidobacteriota bacterium | reverse complement strand
TTGCGGATCATCTCCCGATGCCAGCACCAGCACGGGATTCTTTTTCGCCATACCCAATTCGAATCGCGACATCAGGAGTTCACAGCCAGGAGAGACGAGCAGGATTTCCAGGGATAGAACTTCTGCTACGGTCCGAAATTTTCGGTTCACCCGCGCATTGGGCGGGATATTACTGCAGCGCGCTCGACGTGCTCGAGAACACGGTGTTCGCGTTTGACCCCACCAGTCGGATCGTCCCCACCACCAGCACCAGGATTACGGCCAGCATCACCGCGTATTCGGCAATGTCCTGTCCCTCGTCTTCCGCCCACAACCTTCGAAGTGTTTTCATAATCTCCTCCATTGAAGCATCGCGACTGCTTTACCGGTCGCGGTCACGCGGACAACTACCTTCCACTATCGTCTTCCCAGTCGTCGGGTGGAAGTGAAACCCCCCAGATATTGTTCGGCTTCTCCAGCCCAATGCCGCACAATCTGGACCGGTCAGGATCAAGATATACTACTTGGGCCGTGGCGCGTTTGTCAGTCAGAATCACATGAATTTCGATTCGCATTCCTACTCTCAGGGGAATGGCCGTCGAGATCAGCGCTCCGTGCAGGTTCACGATCACCGTCTCGCCTTCGCAGCTCAGAGGTTCGTTCACGCCATGTGCCTTGATTTCTACTTTCATCCGAACGCGCGTGCTTCTGCGCTGTTCCCGAACACCGGGTTCTGCACCCATCCATCACCTCGCTGAGATTTCCACAACCGGCAGCTTGGAACAACGAAAGAAGTAGCTGGCTGAGATCGCCCGATCGCGCCCGGCACTACATGCTGCGCCGATCAAACGCTCACGTCAAGCTAGCAGGTTGGCCGGATGGTCGTTAGCAGATTCGCGGTGGGACAGCCCGCTTGGGCTGTGGAAGCGAAGCAGGCGAGCCGCAGGATGTAAGGCACACCCCCATAGAAAACTTTCGCGCGATGTCTCTCTTGAACCACCTCCTTTCTACGCTGAAATAAAAGCCAGGTGGACCCTCCCGCCCACCTGGCCAATTTTGTAACTCGATGCGTTCTATTTAGCCGTCGTCGTAGCAGCCGTGGCGTTTGCGGGTTTCTTCGACGCCGTGGCCGGCTTTGCCGCGGCCGGGGCTGGAACCGCCGTGGCCTGACGAACCACCGGTGCCGCTGATGGTTTCGCCGGAGCCACCGGACTTTTCAGTGCCGCATTCTTCATGACCGGCGCTGCCGTTGTCTGATTCCTCGCAACCGGAGCTGCCGTTGTTTGCACAGGCGTGCCGACAGGCCTGCCATTAACAACCCGCTGCTGGGGCGTCACGCCAACGTTTTGCTGCCCTCGCACGACTTGATTGCTGCGTTGCGGAACTGCCGCAGCGGCGCCCGTCGCATTCCCCACCGCCCCGGCCTTGCCCGTAGCCACTGCATTGGACCCGAATGCGGCGTTACTCGTTCCCGGCGCCAGGCTTGGGAAGTTCAGGTTATATGTGCGCACCGGAATCGCCATCGCCCCGTTCTGTGCCTGGAGTTCATCAAGCGTCAAGTTGTAGGTGTAACCTGTCCCGACGGGGCTGGTGTCAGGGCGGCCACGCGCCACCGAGAACAGCGCATTCCCGGTTTGCCCGGGGCCGAGCACGAATTGCGAGTCGGTCTGGTTCCCGCGGTCGATCCCCATACCCTGCAGCTCGCCCGGGTTGCCGCCCGCTGGTATGTACGTATTCCCGTTGTTGTCGACCATCACCATGGACCCGTCGTGATACGCGATGATCAGCGGCTGGTTGGTCGCGTTGTGGAATTGGATGTTCATCCGGATCACATGCCACCCTCCTTGCTGACTCATCGTCATCTGCGACACATTGGCCTGGAACGGTCCGGCATCGAAGCAACTCGGGCCGCAAGCACCCGCCCCGCCTCCTCCGCCGCTGAACGCTCCGTTTCCCTG
>QHVR01000724.1 GCA_003223595.1 Acidobacteriota bacterium | reverse complement strand
CCACTCAGCGTGGAGATGTATCTGCCTTCGAGGAACTCGTGGAGCGTTATGACCGCAGACTCTTTCGGCTTGCGGAACACATTACGCACAACCGCGAAGACGCGCAAGATGCAGTCCAGGAAGCGTTCTTGAAGGCCTTCGAACATGTGGGCGACTTCCGCGAACGCTCGCAATTCTCGACGTGGCTGATTCGTATCACTGTGAATCAAGCGCTCATGAAGGTGCGTAAGCGGCGCACAACGAAAGAGGCGCCTCTCGATGAAGATTTTCAGGCAGGGGAAGACGTGTTTCCGCGCGAGGTCGCAGATTGGGCGCCCAGTCCTGAAGAGCTCTACCGGGTATCTGAGTTGCGAGACATTTTAATCAATGCGTTGGAAGGTCTGCGCCCGATCTTGCGAACGGTCTTTGTGCTGCGAGACATCGAAGAGCTTTCGATCGATCAGACGGCAGAGATCCTGCACCTAACGCCCTCCGCAGTCAAGGCGCGGCTCTGGCGAGCCCGGTTGCAGCTTCGCGAAATATTAAGTGAGTACTTCGCCAGGCACCGAGGGCCCGCGCGAGTTCGGTCCGGTCCCGAAACGACCCGCCTTTCGAGGTTGGTGCCCCGGGCAACGGGTCTCGCCTAAATGGCGACATGACCTGACACAGCGTTGGCAAGGGTCACAGATCTGTGGTCTGGACTGCTCCCATCGCGGCATTCTCCCCGTCACGCTGGTTCTTGAGAGGGCTTTGATCCTTGGCATTCTTTCCAATAAAGGGCTTCCTCGGCACGGGCGCTACGTTTGAAGCGGATCTCAATCCCTTGGTTCAGGTCGTCATGGGAGTAGCGCTAATCGCGGGAGCTGTTCTCGCGAAATGAAAACGCTATACAGCTCACGCAATTGCCAGACGACCGTGCTGTTTCTAAGTCTGGGGATGATCGCATTGGTGATGTGGCCTTCGCGCGTCAACACACTGAGGCCAGCGCTTGCTGAGAGTTGCATGAAATGGCATTTACGCGGTGGCTACGATTCATTCGCTTGTAGGAGGCGCGGCTGAGCTCCTGGGACTCTACATTGTCATGTTCGTAGGCACCCGCATTCTTCCGCAGTCGCTGCGTTTCAAAGACTGGAAGCGGTGGATGCGTGCGGAGCTAAGGCTTTGGTCTATCGTTGTCCTCACCGTTGTTGGGACGTACTTCGCTTGTATATAGCTCCGTTCCGGTGGTGCCGGTTTCGGGCGATCTGAGTCACATTCAGCCGATGGTCAAAGGCCGAACTCGGACGCGAATCCGCCGACATTTTCTCGAGTTGGGGAATATTTCCCAGGTGGAGCAGTTTTAGACAGTAGCTGGACAACGCAGCAAGGGATCAGCAAACAGGAAAATCGGAACGCAGGACGTGAGAGGAACGAATCATTCATGTTCAGGCAGCTTATGTGTTTGAAGGACTGTTTCAGCCCATGCAGCTGCTAGTAAACGTCGGACTTGCCCTGCTGGTCTTCGGACCGAAAAAGCCTCCGGAACTCGGGAAAGGAATCGGAGAAGGTATCCGCGGCTTCAAAGCAGCCATTAACGATGAAGAGAAGCCGGCCAGCACAACAACATCCACCATTGCCAACGACCGAAGCGTGACCGGAGGTTGATCGCATGCAAATCACATTCCATCAGATATTAAGCCTGGTTGATCCGGAATTGTCGACACGGGGGCAAACATCATTTGACAAAC
>QHVR01000723.1 GCA_003223595.1 Acidobacteriota bacterium | reverse complement strand
CAAAAATGGCTTGCGCAGGACGGTTTAGCGTTAGCCTGGGAGTGAAGCTACCCGGCGCAACGGCCGGCTACCAACTGTTCTGCGTGGAAAGTCTCACATGATGCGAGTACTTGTGGTTGTATGGACCATCGTACGAGTTGCTGCCGTAGTTTTACTGGTCGGTTGGGGTTCGTGGAACTTGCGCCTGCTGGATGCCCCGATCAGCGTGGCATTGCCGGAGCGGCTCAAGCCAGAGGGAATGGCACTGCTTGTAATTGGGGAGATCATTGTTCTGGTTTGCGGCGGAATCCTCAGTACCCCGGGCGTTCTGCCAACTGATTTCGTCGCTTTTGGTCCCTTCCGGTACGTGCGAAACCCAATGTCATTGGGAGCTGTGACAATGATGTTTGGCTGGGCTCTGGTTTGTCGCTCCATTTCAATCCTCATTCTTTCGGTCACCTTATTCCTTGCTCTGCACGGGTTTGTTGTCTTTGTGGAAGAGCCTGGATTGGAGAAGCGCTTCGGCAACAGCTATCTGCAATACAAGCGCTCCGTGCATCGTTGGATTCCGAGCTGCAGAATTTCCAGGCGGGGCTGATGCGGCACGCAATCGGATCTGATGACATTGATCTGGCACTACTGGAAACGTACTCGTGGCCAATTGCCCCGACCAGTTGTCAGATGATCGGCAACCCGGAACTTGCGCGCCAGAGCTAGGGCCGAAGCATCAAGATCCGGCTTGACATCTCAGGTTAGCGCTTGTGCGGCACGGGCGTGCAGGGCCGTCGCGCTGAAAACCTCTCCGAAGCTTGCCTCCGCCGCGCAGCCGATCACGGCTGTCCCCGTAAACCTTTTTGCTTCCCGTTCCATTATTTAGCCGTCCATACCTTTAACCATGAATGACTTGAAATTCGCCTTCCGCCAGTTCCAGAAGTCTCCCGGATTTGCGGCCACGGTGGTTCTCACCATTTCGCTAGGCATAGGGGCGAATACCGCAATCTTCACTCTGGTCCACGCCGTTCTGATGAAGTCTCTGCCAGTCGCCAATCCTGCCACCCTTTACCGCATTGGCGACCACGACGACTGCTGTGTCAATGGTGGGTACCTGAACGACGAAGGCGATTTCGACCTGTTCTCCCACGATCTTTACCACGAGCTGCAGAATTCCACTCCGGAGTTCGAGCAACTGGCGGCATTCCAGTCCGGTCAGAACATGATGAACGTGCGCGTCGGAAATACGGCGGCGAAAGCGGAGCGCACCGAGTATGTCTCCGGCAATTACTTCACGACTTTTGGGATCGGTGCCTATGCCGGGCGCATGATTTTGCCCTCCGATGACGTTCCCGGGGCTGCGCCGGTTGCGGTGCTCAGCTATGCTGGTTGGCAAGCGAATCATGCGGGCGATCGCAGCGTCGTCGGTTCCACGTTCTTCATTCAGAGTCACCCTGTCACCATCGTTGGCATCGCGCCTCCGGGCTTCTTTGGAGATCGCATTCGCCCCAATCCTCCGGCGTTCTGGATTCCCCTGAATGCCGAACCGGTCCTGGAAGGGGAAACGAGCATTCTGCGGCAGCCTGCTTCCAACTGGCTGTACGCCCTTGGCCGGCTCAAGCCCGGCATCGCTCCTGGTGCCTTGCAAGCCAAGATCTCCACTACGTTGCGCCACTGGTTGGCAACACAAGCCGCCTACACCAGCAACGGCGGCGACAAAGAGATTCCGAAACAGCATGTGGTGTTGGCTCCCGGAGGCGCGGGCATCCAGAACCTGCAGCAACAGACAGGAGACGGTCTTCGCCTGCTGACCTGGATCTCCGCTCTGGTCTTGCTGGTCGCGTGCGCCAACATTGCCAATCTTCTGCTGGCTAGGGGCACAGCCCGGCAGGCGGAGACCTCGATACGGACCGCCTTGGGCGCGTCGCGATCCCTTCTGATCCGCCAATTGCTGACGGAAAGCGTGCTTCTGGCTGCTGCCGGAGGCCTGATCGGAATCGCCGTCGCATATGCCGGGGCGCGCATGATTCTTAGCCTGGCATTCCCTGACGCCACGCAGATGCCCATCCATGCCAGCCCGTCCCCGATCGTGCTGGGCTTCGCCTTCCTGTTGTCGCTCGCCACCGGAATCATTTTCGGCATTGTCCCGGCTTGGGTCACTTCCCACTCCGATCCTGCCGAGGCACTGCGCGGAATCAACCGCTCGACCGGGGATCGCGCTCTCCTGCCGCAGAAGACGCTGATCGTGCTGCAAGCGACGTTGTCGCTGGTTCTGCTGGTGGGCGCCGGTTTAATGACCAAGACCCTGCGCAATC
>QHVR01000722.1 GCA_003223595.1 Acidobacteriota bacterium | reverse complement strand
GCCGGGCGTTCGGGAGAAATCAACGCTGAAAATGGGCTTGCTGCTCTGAAGCACGTTGCTGGACGCCGGCGTTGGAACTCCCCATACGTACGTCACCGTGGGTGAGCGGTGCGACATCATGCTGGTAAAAATGCTTCCCGCTTCCTGCACCGTCGAACTGCCGACGCCCGAATTCATGTGACTGGCCATGCCGTATGTGGCCGTATTCAGGCCGGAATTCATGGCTTGAGTGACCACGGAATCTCCGGCCAAACTTTTCATCGAAGACGGTTTGGTCTTCGTTTCCGCGAGCTGCGTCTTCTCGAGCTTCAGTTCTTGAGAAGCATTCCCCTGAGCAACGCTCGCATGTGGCATGCGCGATTTGGACACAGGAGCCTCGCTCGTTTCCGCATTGCGCCTGGAATCCGGAGCAGACGCTTTCGCGGTGCCATTTCCCGAAGCTGCCACGATGGCGTTTAACTCCTTCTCCGTAACCCCGGCAGCATTGAGCCGGATCAGCTCATTGGTGGAAGTATTAAAGTTTGCGGGCCCAGTTTGAATCGCCGAAACGATCACCGACTCCGGCAGCTTTTTCTTCACCATCGCGATCACGTCGTCATTGGTGAGCGGCTTTCCTGCTTTTTGCGCGACGGCCGCCGTAACCACCAGCGCGATCAGCACAACTATTGCGAAGCACCATTTTGTTTTCGTCATAACGGGGTCCTCATTCCTTCCATTCGCTATTGCAGGTTGCCCGGCCAGGGATCCAGCAGATCTCCTTTGGGTCCGGTGACGGAAAGCTGCAGGCCGTAGTACGCGTAGATGAACTTGCCGGAGTTGTCGCACTCCGCCGGCTGCACGCCGACGAGCAAGTTGCTGCCCTGCATATTGGCGCCGACAACTACGTCCATGTACTTGCAGCTGCCGCCATCGACGCCATTGCCTGATAGGTCGGGGTAGTATTTTCCGACGATTGCTTGCAGGTTCGGATCGAGCGTGAATCCAGGCCGAAGCTGGCTGAAGTCGATCGAGTCGCTAAAAGACAAGCGGTTGGGCGGGTAGCCGTCACCCACATTGCTGGACCAGATGGAATCGTAGAGCCAGAAAACCGCGCTGGTCGGCTGGCTCGGAGGAGTGAGCGACCACTCCTTCAAAGCCGGACCTGTCACTGGGCTCACGTAAGCATTAACGTCGAAGTGCGTGGTTGGGACCTTCACCAGCGATTGCGGTATCCGTGCCAGGGAACGGGAGACGCGAGTCGCATAAAGCGAAACGCCAGGCATCTTCGCGTCATGGCCATCCGTCCTGACCACGGCTAGAGTGAGCTTGCTGTTCAGGTCGTATTCGTTCTGGAACTTCGGATTGAAGGTCACCAGAATCTGGTTGTCATCCCAGGAGTCAATGCCGAGTTGCACCGGAGTGGGGTTGTTGATGAAGGATCCGTAGATCTGCACCTTGCCCTGAACCGATCCGAAATTGCATCCGCGAATGGTGTACTGATTCGCTGGATATTGTCCGTTCCCGGGATCGGGAGTAAGGACAATCGCGTGCTGACGACCGCTGACGGTCTCGACGACGGGATCGGTCGTAAAGCGACACATGCTGATCGGCTGGCTGGCGTATTTTGCTCGCTCCATAACTGATAACGAATTCTGACCCGATGAACCTGGCTGCGTCGGAGGATTGCCGGTTTGCTGCAACGGC
>QHVR01000721.1 GCA_003223595.1 Acidobacteriota bacterium | reverse complement strand
CTCGACTCCCGAAGGGAAAAAGAAAGGGCGCATGCAGGACGGCGCGGATGCGGACATCGTCGTATTCGATCCCCAGACCATTTCCGATCAATCTACGTTTCAAAAACCGATGGAGCCGAGCGTGGGGGTGCATTACCTGCTGGTCGGAGGGACGGTGCTGATTGACGATAGCAAGATGGTTTCGGATCTGTATCCGGGGAAGGCGATTGTTGGGCCGGGAAAATCGGCAGGGCGCTGATTTCCATCGGGCTCACGCGCGCGTGCCTGCTAGTGCTCCGTTTTTCCACTCAGCAGATCGATGGCGTGCGGCAGCAATTCTGCTACGGCTTGCAAGGATTCCGCCGCGCCTTTTGGACTGCCCGGCAGATTCAGCATCAGGGCTTTGCCTCGTACTCCGCACACGGCGCGGCTTAACGCGGCCAAGGGCGTCTTCTTCGCGCCCTCGCTGCGCATGCGCTCGGAGACGCCAGGAAGCAGGCGGTCGCACACAGCGCTGGTTGCTTCCGGCGTGACGTCGCGAGCGGCGATGCCGGTGCCGCCGGTGGTTGCGATCAATTGCACCTCGCGCGCCAGGCGAATCAGCAGGTTCTGGATTTTGATGGAATCGTCAGGGACGATCTCGCGTACGGTCACCGAGAATTTCAGTTGTTCGAGAAGTTGAGCGACTGCGGGTCCCGACTGATCCTGGCGCTCGC
The DNA here is from genome assembly GCA_003223595.1 of Acidobacteriota bacterium. Taxonomy (GTDB): domain Bacteria; phylum Acidobacteriota; class Terriglobia; order Terriglobales; family Acidobacteriaceae; genus Sulfotelmatobacter. Next base: position 2,174 of record QHVR01000721.1, on the reverse strand, counting down.
CGCGAAAGCAGGAGTCGCTCACCGTTATCACCGCGGCGGTGAATCTCGCAGAGGGCTTATCCATCGAGCAGGACGTCTTCCTCTTCTTCCCGCGCGGGGCGCGCGTTTGAAACAGTGGGTGCGGCCTGAACCGGAGCGGCGGCAGGTTCCGGCTCTCCGCCACCATCGCGGGCAGACTCGTCCAACAGGCGCAAGCCTTCCATCAGCAATCCCTGGGTGTTGAGCTGCGTGGTTTCCTTATCAGTCTTGCCTTCGAAGTCCAGCTGGAAGTTGCCTCCGGTCCAGCGCAGAACTTTGAACACGGCGGCATCGCCGACCAGCGATCCATAGGTGGCGTGCTTGACTTGGCCTTCGACAAAAAACACTTCACACTTATCGCCATCGTTGCTCAACGAGAGCTGGCAACTCTTGCGTCCCATTTCCAGCGACTGCATGAGATCGATGACGTTCATTTGCGACAGATTGCCGCGAACCACGCCATCGGAGGGCGCGGTCTTCGCCATCTTCTCCAGCGCGATACGGTCGATCATGCGCTTGATGCGGCGGGTGGCGTCTTTCAGGAAGAATGGTTTTTCGAGATAGTCGTCGGCCGCGTCCTGGGGAGAGAGACGCTCGGCAATGTCCGACTTGCTGGCCATCAGGACCGAAGAAAAGTTCGCCGTGGCCGGACGGCTCTTTAGCTTTTCGAGCAACTGGCGGCCATCCATGCCCGGCATACGAAAATCGCAGACCAGCAGGTCGGGAGCGTCATCGACCGCCTTCAGCAGAGCGTCAGCCGAATCGGTCGCGGTCGTGATGCTGGCGAGCGAGGACAACGCCTGCTGCAGCATGCCGAGAATCATCGGATTGTCGTCGACCAGAAGCAGCTTGACGTTATCAGCCATGATTCTATTTTCCGCGCCGATACTCTCCGGACTTGCCGCCGCTCTTGCGTTCGAGCACGATCTGGCGAATCTCGATGCTCTTGTCCGCGCCTTTGAGCATGTCGTACAACGTCAGCGCGCAAACGCTGACCGCCACCAGGGCTTCCATCTCAACCCCGGTCTCTGCGGTAGTCGCGGCTTTGGAGGTGATCGCGAGGCCATTCTCGCATACGCGCACCTCGACATCAACGAGCGCTAGCGGCAGCGAGTGACACATTGGGATTAGCTCGGAGGTGCGCTTGGCTGCCATGATTCCGGCAATGCGCGCGACTTCCAGGGGATCGCCTTTGGGATTTTGCGGCAATGCCGCCAGCACTTCCGGACTGACCGCAACGAATCCGCTGGCCTCGGCTTCGCGCTTGCTCGCGGATTTTCCGGAGACGTCCACCATGCGGGCGCGCCCGGCGCTGTCGTAATGCGAAAGTTTTTTGGGCATGGAAGCTGAACATATCTTACATGCACGAGCTCGCGTCATGATGCTCGCTTCACGTGGCTCTTGGCAGGATTGGGACGTATTCGCCTGCTTGGATTTTTTCGCAATCTTCGGGCACTACGATGTAGCAGTTCGCCAGCGCGGTGGCGGCGATGTCGCCCGAGCCTTGCCAGCGCACTAGTTCGACCTGCGAGTCTTCGAACTCGCCGGAGAGGATTGCGGGCAAGAAGCGCTTCAGTCCGGACTTCACGCGGATCTCGGATTTCAGCTTCGCATGCACAAACTTCAATTTGCGCGGGGACATGCCTGCGAGCGCTATTCCAGCATGGGGCGCGCGAAGAGTTCGAAGGTCACCATCGTAGAAACCGGATTGCCGGGAAGCCCGAAAAAATATTTATCCCCGCCAGTTCCTTGCGCGGCAGATCTGCCGAACACTACCGGGCGTCCAGGCTGGATTTTCGCGCCGGTGAAGAAAAACTCGGCTTTCAATTCTGCGAGCACCTGTTCCACAAGATCGTAGCGTCCCATGGAAACTCCGCCCGTCATCAGCAGCAGGTCTGACTTCAGTCCCTCTTCCATGAGGCGGCGCAAGCCTGACGGTTCATCGGGAGCAATGGGTAACAGGACGGGTTCACCGCCTGCTTTTGCAATCTGCACGGCGAGTGAATAGCTGTTGGAGTTCCGGATCTGGGTAGGTCCGGGAGTGGCGTTGACGTCAACGATTTCGTCACCGGTAGTAAGGACCGCCACGCGCGGGCGTTTATAGACCTGCAGCTGTGACTTGCCGACCGAGGCCGCCAATGCGATGGCGGCATCGT
>QHVR01000720.1 GCA_003223595.1 Acidobacteriota bacterium | reverse complement strand
GGTGATGCCACTGGTGAAGAACAGATCTAGTCCGGTCTGGTCGCCGTGGGTATCGATATCGGACTCGGAGTGCCACGGGTCAATGGAGGAGCATAGCGTGGCGGTCTGGTTCTGATCGGCACGATGCTGGATCAGGTCCACCAGTTCTGCGCCTTCGGTAAGCGTGCCTACGTAGAGTTCGCGTATGGCATATCCAACGGCACTGCGCGGATCTTTGGGATCGTGCGTCGCAGTGGGCCGCCGGTCGGCGGTGTTGGAGGACTGCGTCATCCAGATGCGGAGATAGCGCGCCGGAACTGGAGTGGAGGAGAGCTGCAGGATGGGTGCACCTCCCTTGCCGTTTGTCACGGTTCCATTGGGAAAGGCCGTCCAGATGCCTGATGTGGGGCGATCCATCGGCCCTTCGCTGGACGAAGGCTTTTCGGCGACCCAGTACTGCACTTCGAAGTTCACGGCATAGGGATCGAGCCAATCGATTCGCATGTGGGACACCGGTTCGGTCGATCCGAGATCGATGACAATCCACTGCGGGAGAGCCGAATCCGGCTCTCCGGTGTATTTGCTGGCAAGATAAGGATTGCTCTTCCAGTAGGAGTCGGGATTACCGTCGGTCAGGCGGGAGTAGCCATGTTCCGCGCCGCCATTGCGCGTGTGGCCGCGATGCGGCAGGGGGTATCCATAGGAGTGGCGGATCGGTTCCTTCAACTCTGTGCTGCCGGTGAAGTATCCGCGCTTGTTGATGGGGTCGCTCCAGGTGCCATTTGGATTCCAGTGCCACGCGCCGATTGATAGTTCCGTGTTCTGGCGGTAGGTAATTGGACCCCATCCGGCGGAGAGACACTGCTTCACCATGGGGTCGGTGTAGATCTTCTCGACTACGTCGTGGGAGAGAATGTCCATGGAACTGCCGAGCGCCTGGTCAGGATCGAAGAGAATGGGCTTGGCCGAGGAAGCGATTCTGATGGCTAACGGTTCTGTCGAACTGGTGGCCATGGAGGCGGCAGCACGGAGCTCTACGGGAATAACTGTCAACGAAGCAGCCGCAGTCGCGGTGCCCAGGAATTGGCGGCGAGACATGCCTGTGGGTTTCATGGGAACCGGGAAGTATAACGGAATCGGATGGTGTAGGAGCGGACGCCTCGTGCCCCCGGCGAGCGCAAGGAGCGTGTGTGACCCGATGTTCCAGCTCAGAAAATAAACTTCACCGCGAGCTGAATCTGCCTGGGAGCATAGGCCCCGTTCGGCTTCATGAAATTTCCCGGGAGCGAATAATAACCCGGATAAGGCGCTCCCTTCGCCTCCACCGAATTCTGCACGAAGGTGCTGGCGGTGGAGATCATGCCGTTGGACGTAATGGTGACCCGCTGGTTGTCGCGATTGAACAGATTGAATGACTCGGCCACGAGGTTCAGCTTGTAGCGCTCGCGAAAGCGGATGGTGCGGGTCAGGCGAACATCCGCGGTGGAATAGTCGGGTCCGGTAAACGCATTGCGAACGTATCCGGGCAAGCGATCGTTGAGGCTGTTGCCGTCCTGGTTAGGATCGCCCGCGACGGTGGCGTTATAGGGACGTCCTGTTCCGTAGTTCACCACTGCGGATATTTT
>QHVR01000719.1 GCA_003223595.1 Acidobacteriota bacterium | reverse complement strand
TCAACCAGTCCCGAGGAGGGCGGCAAAGCTCGTGTACATTCCGGAACATTTCCGTGTTGAAGACACCACGATGGCGCTGGCCTTCATGCGGGCATATCCGTTTGCAATTGTCGTGTCCAGCAGCGGCCCGGAGCCATTCGCGACGCATGTGCCCGTGGTGATCCGGCAGGACGGGAACCAGATCAGGCTCCGAGGGCACGTGGCCAAAGCCAATCCCCATTGGAAATATTTGTCGGAGCAACGGCGCTGCCTGGTCATCTTTCACGGGCCGCACGCGTATATTTCGCCCAGCCATTACGAGACGCGCGAGACTGTTCCGACGTGGAATTATGGCGCCATACACGTGTATGGAAATGCGCGAACATTTTCCACCGTGCCCGAGTTGCTCGGCATGCTCGACGATCTCATTCCCACCTTCGAGGCTGCGTATTCGGAGCAATGGTCCAGCCTGAGCGAGACCTACCGCAGTCGCATGCTGAACCATATCGTGGGTTTCGAAATCGCAGTTGATCGGATTGAGGCAAAATTCAAGCTCAGTCAGAATCGCACCCGGCAGGAACAGCAGAACATCATCGACTCGCTCCGGGCTTCTTCGGACACAGGCATATCCGGAACCGCGGAACTGATGTGCCAACATGCGCTGGGGACGAAGGTTCCTGAGAAGAAATGAACTCCCGCCACACCAATGAAGCGCCGTTGCGTGGAGTGCGCGTGCTGGTTGGGCGTGCGCGGCAACAGGCTGGCGCTCTTTCGGCTGAACTGCGCAAGCACGGAGCCACGGTGATCGAAATCCCTTTCATTGAGATTCGCAAGCCGCGATCGTTCAAGCCGCTCGACTCTTCTCTGCGGAATTTGCATACGTATGATTGGCTGATCCTCACCAGCGTGAATGGGGTCGAGGCCATGTGGGAGCGCATGAGTCGCCTCGGGCTCTCATTCGACGGAAACGGAGGCGCGCCCACCGTCGGCAAGCAAAAGTATTCGGCGGCTTCCATTACCGAGCGCAATCGCCTCCGCGTTGCTGCGATCGGTCCAGCCACGAAGAAAGCCATCGAACAGCGCGGAACGCGAGTGGACGTGGTACCGAAAGAGTACGTCGCGGAATCCGTGGTGCGCAGTTTGAAGTCCAAGGTAAAGGGGAAACGAGTCCTGCTGGTTAGGGCCAAGATCGCCCGCGATGTCATCCCGCAGGAACTACGCCGTGCGGGAGCGCACGTAGACGTGGTCGAAGCTTATGAAACCGTGGTGCCTCGGACGTCGCGAACTCGGCTGCAGCAGGTCATGCACAATCCAAAGCGGCACCCTCAGATTGTGACCTTCACGAGTTCTTCAACGGTCAAGAATTTCGTGGAATTGCTCGGCGCAAGGAAACGTCCCAAGAGCCTCGCTGCCCAGTTGCGGGGCATTCAGGCTGCTTCCATAGGCCCGGTGACGTCAGCCACTCTTCGCGGCTTCGGACTCCCCGTCCAAATCGCGGCGAAGGAGTTCACCATCCCTGGTCTTGTCTCCGCCATCATTAGCGCAGCCGCGCGGCAGCGCTGACCCTTTCAACGTTCGGACTCCTGAAGCTGCAGGCTCAACTCCTACATTCTCCTCTGTATTGCCGCGCACCGCGGAGTATTGGTTTGATTGACCGAGCAAGTTACCGCAAGTAGCTTTGCCTCATTGAACGCCCCGCTCGGCTTCATCTGCGAATTTGTGATTGCCATCCTCGGAGGCACCGTGAACGATCTTTCCAGCCAGACCGCCTGGGAGAGTTCCCTGGGCATGAACCGCCGCACACTGCTCAAGTGCGCAGGCACTCTGATGGGAGCTTCAACACTTTCCGCGAATCTCACGTTTTCACAGGAATCCTCAGGAGGGAAGCGCGTGAACAACAGTTCCTTCAATACGAAGATGATGGGCTTCATGCTGCCGCACGAGCAATTTCCAGTTTCCAAGTTGGTGGATTACGGCGTCGCGGCGGAGCGCGCTGGATTCGATCTCTTGGCTACCAGCGATCACCTGCAGCCTTGGCAAGCCAACGAAGGGCACTCCGGGCAAGCGTGGGTGACCATGGCGGCGGTCGGACAGCGAACGAAACATGTTTGGATAGGGCCTACGGTGACCTGTCCGACATTTCGCTACAACCCGGCCGTGGTGGCGGAAGCATTTGCTTCGCTGAATCTTCTG
>QHVR01000718.1 GCA_003223595.1 Acidobacteriota bacterium | reverse complement strand
GCGCACGATCCAGAAGGCCGCCAATACTGTGCAGGCAGGCGACACGGTTCAGGTGCGGGCCGGGACTTACAACGAGGTGGTCACGCTGAAGACTTCGGGAAACTCCACGCAGGGATACATTACGTTCGCAAACTATCCGGGCGAGGCGCCCATCGTCGACGGAACCGGGCTGGCTGTCGGCGCCAGCGGGCAAACCGGACTGTTCAGCCTGGAGGGCACCTTCAACTACGTCGTCATCAAGGGCTTTGAAATCCGCAACTACTCGAGCTCATCCAAGGGCAAGGTTCCCGTCGGCATCGACTTCGAGGGTGCGGGCAGCAATATCGAGATCCTGAACAATCACATTCACAACATTGTCCAGACGCTAAGCAGTTGCAACGCGGCGAATGCTCTTGCGGTGGCGCTCTACGGCACGCAAGCACCGGCCGCGATCAACAATGTCACGCTGTGGGGCAACGAGATCGATCACAACACCACCGGCTGCAGCGAGAATGTCTCGTTTGACGGCAATGTCCAGTACTTCGTGCAAGCGAACAATCTGGTTCACGATGGAGACAACATCGGCCTGGACAACATCGGTTTCGAAGGCGTGTCGACGAACTCGGCTTACGATCAAGCCCGGGATGGCTGGGTATTTCAGAACACGATCTACAACATCAGTTCCACAACGAACCCGGTTTATCACAACCAGGTCGGCGCCGACGCGTATTACTGCGATGGCTGTACGCGGATCATCGTGGAGCGCAATCTCATTCACGATTCCGATCTGAGCGAAATGGCCAGCGAGCATTCCGGACATACCTCGAGTTACGTGATGTTCCGGAACAACATCATCTATCACTCGCTGTATGTGGGCTTATCGATCGGCGGTTATTCGAAGAATGTGGGCGGAACGGATCACTGCGTGATCGTCAACAATTCCCTCTGGGATGATGGGACCTTCGGCAGCTCCGGGCTGGGGGAATTCCAGATTCAGTACGCTGCCACCAACAACACGGTCGCGAACAACATATTTGACGGTTATACGCTGACCTCAAAGTACCTGCTTTACGACTTCACCAGCAGCCAACCGAATCCTGCGGCGCTCGATTACAACGATTACTACAACACCGCTGGGGCCACCAGCCTGTTCGACTGGCAGGGGAAGAGTCTCAGTGGCTTCCCTGCTTACCAGAGTGCGTCGGCGCAGGACGTACATGGAAAGTTCGCCGATCCCTTGTACGTCAACGTGACCACCACACCCTACAATTTTGATCTCGCATCCGGCTCGCCGGCATTGAATGCGGGCACAAATCTGGGCGTCAACACAGTTGGTGTGTTGGACTACGCCGGCAACGCTCGGGTAAACGGCAGCGGGCAAATCAATATGGGTGCTTACGAGCAATAAAGGTTTCGGACGAATCGAGTAAGAACTCGTTCAGCAACGGCAACTATCCCCGGACTAAGCCGTCCGGGGATTTTTTTGTGCCGCTTTAGGGGCAACGGGCGTGTTTGAAAAGGGCATCTGAAAACAAATTTGTCAATTCGTAAATCGCAGAATCCAATTCGGTAAATCCAAGAAAAGGTCGTATCTATATGGCTGAAAACGCACGCATACGCATTACCGATGCCGGGCGCGGCCGGTCCCGATCGATGTCACCCCAGCGCTGGGGAGCTCTGATCGGCGGCGGCGCGCTGGCAATTTATGGAATTACGCGGCGATCGCCGCTCGGCATCGCCCTGGCGGCTAGCGGCGGAACCGTTGCTGTGCTCGCCGCCAAGCGCAAATCCTCACCCGAGTCCTCCGCCTCGTCCACGATTCTGATCAACTGCACGCCCCAGGAGGTGTACCGATTCTGGCGGGACTTCGAGAACTTGCCTCGATTCATGAACCGCCTGGAGACCGTGAGCAAACTGGACGATCGCCGTTCGCGATGGGTCGCGATAGGGCCAGGCGGCAAACCGATCCACTGGGACGCCGAAATTACGAACGAGCGGGAAAACGAGCATATTTCCTGGCAGTCCCTGCCCGATTCCGATATCCAGGTAGACGGGACGGTGGATTTTCGTTCCGCTCCTGCTGGCCGGGGAACAATAGTCGATGTGCACATCGAGTACAGCCCGTCCCTCGGTAGTGCCAACACATTCGCCAAGTTCTTGAATAAGGGAGCCAACTTCGCCATGCGCCAGGACCTGCGGCGTCTGGAAGCGATGATGGAAGCCGGGGAAGTTCCGACGATCGAGGGCCAGTCTCATGGGCCGCGAGACTTTATCACCGGTGTCATGAGATTTGCCGACCCGACGCAGCCAATTCCGGCGCGATCCAACCTAAAAGATACGTTCGCAGCGCGAAGGAGGCTGGCATGAAAGCAGTTTGTTATATGGGCGTAGAGAAGATGAGCGTGGAAACCGTGCCGGATCCTACGATCCTGAATCCTCGCGACGCAATCGTAAAAATCTCCAGCACGTGCATCTGCGGCTCGGATCTGCATCTTTACGATGGCTTCGTGCCGACGATGGAGCAGGGCGACATCATGGGCCATGAGTTCATGGGCGAGGTGGTGGAAGTCGGCGCGGGACTGAAGCCGGACAAGTTAAAGGTCGGCGATCGGGTCGTAGTTCCCTTCACCATTGCCTGCGGAAATTGCTTCTTCTGCAAGAAACAACTCTGGTCGCTCTGCAACAATTCCAACCCGAACTATTGGATGGCGGAAGAAATGATGGGTTACTCGCCGTCCGGCCTGTTCGGATATACGCACATGATGGGCGGATATGCGGGTGGGCAGGCGCAGTATGCGCGCGTGCCTTTCGCGGATGTAGGACCGATCAAAGTGCCGGAGGGGATTTCCGACGAGAAAGCAGTATTCCTTTCCGATATTTTTCCGACTGGCTACTTCGGTGCAGTCATGGCGGACATTGAGCCCGGGGACACGGTCGCGGTCTGGGGCTGCGGTCCGGTGGCGCAATTTTCCATTCGTTCCTGTTTCATGCTGGGAGCCGAGCGGGTCATCGCCATCGACCGATTCGATTATCGATTGCGCATGGCGCAGGCCGGCGGCGCTGAAACCATTAATTACGAAGAAGTGGACGACGTGGTGCAGACGCTGAAGGACATGACCGGGAACATCGGGCCGGATCGTTGCATCGATGCGGTCGGCATGGAAGCGCACGATCACGGCTTGATGTACATGATGGATCGGGCCAAGCAAATGGCCCGCATCGAAATGGATCGGCCGGTGGTACTGCGGCAGGCCATTCAAGCGTGCCGGAAGGGTGGAACTGTATCGGTACCGGGCGTCTATGCCGGCTTTATCGACAAAGTTCCCATGGGCGCATTCATGAACAAGGGCCTGACCATGCGTGCCGGGCAGACGCACATGATGCGATACATGAAGCCGCTGCTGGACAAGATCGAGAAGGGCGAGTTCGATCCCAGCTTTGTGATCAGCCATCGTGTACCGATTGACCGAGCGCCGGAGATGTACAAGATCTTCCGGGACAAGAAAGAGAACTGCACGAAAGTCGTTCTGGACCCATGGGCGGACGGCGCACGCGCCGCTTAGCGCCCGAGAAGATGGCCAGGGGCTACTTAGCAAGAAAATGGGCCGATGCGGCGTCGCATCGGCCCTGATTTTTTCTGCCTCGAAATTTCTAGTGAATCGACATTCTTTCGTAGGCCAGATACAGCAATCCAATGCGAGCGACCGGGTCAATTGCGAAATGGCGCTGCAGCGACCCGTGAGTGATCGCGTTGTCGAGCGCGGCCATGATCATGGACTGATCGAGCACCAGCCGGCGATGACCTACAGCGCCAGTCGTTGGATTGACGGCGTCATAGAAGCCTCCGTCAGAGCTGTAGATGTCGGGATATAGCTTCCGCAGATTGGCGATATTCGCATAGGACTCGTGCGGGAGGACAGAAAGCGCCAGGAATGACGCATGCGGGGACACCGTATCCTCAGTCGCGCAGCCGTGACATTGTGAGAGCCCCAGGTTCGGATGGCTCGCGTCCGCTCCGCCGCCGTAGTAGGGAAAAAGCAAACCCTCGACACCGAAGCCGCCATACCCGCCACTGTCGTCTGCCGTGCTCGAAGGAGACATGCCCCACACGGGGTAATGTAAGGCCTGGGTCGCATACTCAACCTGCACTTGCGCCCAACGCAGATCGTCAAGGCCGAAGCTCCGCGGCCCAAAGATCGTTTCAGGCATCACAAGGTTTGCCATCAAGCCTTCGAACATCCCGCCAGCCCAGGTGGGGACAAAGGTCGTGGATGTCCCTGTGTAATCGTAGTGGCCCTCCCAAACGTTAAATTTCTTGTGGGACTGAGGATCCCTATAAGTCTGCCAATAGCCTGGCGCAGGCCACTGCCCTATCCACGAGAAATCGGGATCGGTTGGGCACTGCTTGGGAGGTAATACCCGCCACGACCGCCACCACACATCGCCCGGCATCTGGTGAAGGCCCATTCCGATATAGATGGCAATGCGAGGGTCGCTGTACAAAGCACCGTTGTGATAACCGGCCGGACCTTGGTTGGCGTAGTAGCCACCAAACATCTGGCCGGTTGGTTGATACGGATTGGGATCCGTCCCCGTGTTCGCGTTGCAGCCGGGATGCTGGTAGCCGCTGTCATAAAACAGGCCAAAATTCATTTGCTGGAGAAGGGCATCTACCTGCGGACGCAGCTCCGGCAAAGCCTGCCGAACCACGATGAGCCCGGAAGCGTACCAGCCGTTATCCACGGCGGAGAGGAAATAACAGTTGTCCGTCACTGGCGTCGGTTCGGTTGTGCAGTCAATGTCGCCGGGGTTGCGGATTCTGTGTCCGTTGGTCGTGTCGTACCACTGATAGAGCATGCCCTGGAACCGATCCAGCGCCGCAACTTCGTTCAAGGTCGCACTGACGAGCGAATCGGCCGTCGAACGGGAGATCAGGTTCAGGTCGCGGGCAGAGACGACTGCCCAGAGGTATACGCCAATGTTCGATGCAGATGTGTACTGACCTTTGCCGCTCAGCGAACCTCCGCCGGCCCATGTGAGGTTATCCATAGGCAGGTTGGTGTTGGGATCGATATCAGCGGCGTAGAACCTCCAAGTGTCGGCAGCCATGCGGTAGAGAGCCGCGTTGTCTGCACTCGCGTCATCTTCCGCTCGTACCCATTGCGGCATGAACAAGACCCCCAACATCGCGATGACTGCCGCGATGCCAGCTATGGAAGAGGCGCACGATTTCTCTCGTTTCATTTTTCCTCCCGGACAGATGCTGTCGCACCTCCCCTCGGCAAGCGGGGCCCAAATTTCTGTCGCTGAACAGGAGTTTCGGAGGACAGCGTTCCGGGGATACGCTAGTAGCGCGTCGGCGATGGGTCAATTGGGAACATACCTTAGGACAGTTGGCGCCCTCGCAAGGTTCCCAACGGGTGCGCGCTCCCACTGCGGGGCGGACGAGGCGTCCGCCCCTACAAAGGCACTCAAGATGGGCATTGCACTGCGGGATTCGGATGAGCTAGCCTTATCTTGCTCTCGCGGTTCTCCCACCTCTCTTTCCCTCCACACCGGAATGCTGCATGCGTGCTGCAATGTCTGTGCAATACAGAGCGCTTATTGCTAAGCCCACACCATATATAGTGTTATATTGCTTGACCCCGCGGCAATTTCGCCGTTACAGTAGCTTAACTTTGTGCCCACCCTGCCCAGCCTGGGGTGAGGATGCCGCTCAAGCAGGCCCTTGTGCGGAACGCAAAAGGCATCCAATGCGGGAGGGTAACCTTCCTGGTAAACACCAGCTGCGGCAGCTGAACAGGCCAGCCGCTGGCTACTGCAACTGGCAACCGTTTCTAAGGAGTTCACGTTGCTCAAACTGAAAAGACTTCAGATTTTGGGGTTCAAGTCGTTCTGCGACCGCACCGAACTCAAGTTCCATGGGGACGGGGTGGCGGCCATCATCGGGCCGAACGGTTGCGGCAAGTCCAATATTTCTGACGCGATCTCGTGGGTGCTGGGCGAGCAGTCGGCGAAGACGCTGCGCGGAGCGCGCATGGAAGACGTAATCTTTGCGGGGACGCGCGACCGCAAGCCGACGGGCATGGCGGAAGTTTCCCTGACGCTCATTGATCCCGAGGTTTACGGCGGAGCGGACGCGAATGCCGCGACCGAGATCGACATTCACGACGACATGCCGGAATCTGGCGCGCCGGTGGCTGATGATTGGGATGAGGCCTCGATTCGGGCCCGAGCCGCGGCGGATACCGAGCAAGCTGTGGAAGATGCCCAGCCGGGAAGGACAGAAGAAGTTGAAATTCCCCGGTCGAAGATCAATACGATTGCGATTGCCTTTCCGGACGACGAACCCATTTTTGCGCTTCCGGTGCACAACGTGACGCCGCCTGCGAACGCGGCGTCGGTCGGCAGTCCGGCAGCGCATGTAGTCCTGAAGATTCGCCGCCGAAAATTCAACCAGCAACAGTTCCGCGCGGGAGAGATTGTGGTCACCCGGAGATTGTTCCGCTCCGGGGACAGCGAATATCTGCTGAATGGGAAGCTTTGCCGGTTGCGCGATATTCAGGAATTGTTCATGGGCACCGGCCTCGGGCCGGAGTCTTACGCGCTGATCGAGCAAGGCAGAATCGGGCAGATCCTGAGCAGCCGTCCAACAGACCGCCGCAACATTCTTGAAGAAGCTGCCGGAATCACGAAGTTTAAGACCAAGAAGCGGCTCGCGGAAGCCCGGCTGGAAGATGCCAAGCTCAACCTGAACCGGGTGAACGATATCTTCGAGGAAGTCACGCGGCAGATGAACTCTCTGAAGCGACAGGCTTCCAAGGCGGAGCGTTACGCTCGCCTGCGGGATGAAATGCGAGCCAAGCTTCGGCTGGTACTGGCCAGTAAGTTCGCCGCCATGGAACAGGAGAGCGCACAACTGGACACGCAGCTGGACGCTCTGGC
>QHVR01000788.1 GCA_003223595.1 Acidobacteriota bacterium | reverse complement strand
CCAAAATACGTCATAAAAACTCACGCTTGCTGGATCGTTTGCTGTCCGAGATTCCAGGCATTACACCGCAGAAATTGGACGAGCGCTGCACGCGTAACGGGCAGTACGCCTACATTTTTCATTTCAACAAGAAACAATTCGCCGGCATATCGACGGACCGCTTCATTGAGGCAATGAATGCGGAAGGCATTCCCAACCAGGCCAGTTATCCGCCGCTCCACGCCTTAGACATGTTTCGCAATGGCAAGTACCGGAAGCGACTCAGCGGAAAACAGGCAACGGCGAAGCACGCTTTTCTGAAGCAGAAATTTCCTGTCACACAAAAGGCTGCATGGGAGACAGTCTGGATTCCGCAACCCGCATTACTTGGAGATGAAGAAGACATGCAGGAAATCGCTGCGGCATTTCGCAAGATTCAGAGGAATGCGAAGGAACTTCGCTAAACGCCTGGCAGTGGTTGATGGTCCGGGTTACAGCATTCCGTGCTGCGCTGGGTCAGCGCAGACTGTTGTCCAAGGTTAATTCATGGATTTCTGGGAGGAGAGTATGGGTGCGTCCGTAAGGCACTGTTCAGGCTGTCAAACCACTTTTCTCAGCTTCATCTTCATGTTGATTCTGTTGCCTGCAGGAGCCGCGGCGCAGACTGCGCGGCCGCTTCCAGATCATGTGCCTCCAAAGCGCTCTTCGCAGATTCACGACGGCTTTGGGATCAATTCCGATATGCCTCGTGACCCGTATTTGCCCTGGAATCGTTGGTGGTGGACGCGCATGTTCGACGCCGGATTTAAGTGGATCCGCATCGGCCAATACGAGAACAGCTCGGACTACACCAGTTGGGATTGGGTTGAGCAGAAGCGCGGAGTATATGCCGCGTCGCCGCTTTTGGAAGACGCTGTGGATTCTTTGGTGGACAACGGAATGGAAGTGCAGGTCCAGTTGATGTACGGCAACCAGATGTACACGGCGCGCAGCGGCAAGTTGCCAGATATCAGCGTGCCGGAAACGGGATCATTCCACAACGATGATCGCAGCATCTATTCCGCCTTCTGGCCCCCAACTACTCCGCAACAAATTGCTGCCTTCAATAAATACGTCGCCTGGATGGTGGACCATTTCAAGGATCGCGTGCATTATTGGGCGTTGTGGAACGAGCAAGACATTGGCTATTGGAATCCGTGGGGCAATGCCGAACAATACGGGAATTTGCTCGCCCCTTTTGTTGAAACCGTGCACAAAACGGATCAGGCTGCCAAAGTGATCTACGGTGGCCAAGCGGACCCGTCGCGCGAGTTCACCAAGACAGCGTTGGATACGTGTAAATGCGCCTCAGGAATCGATGTGTACGCCTATCATACGTACCCGGGCTACGGGCAGAACATGAATCCGGAGATGATGGATTACGGGGCTTATCTGAACGAATCTCCGAAGGCGCTGCGGGAACTGGTAAACAGCTATCCGGGAATCAAGCCGGGCGTCCCCTTTTTCGATGATGAATTCAACTCCATTCCTTCGTGGATCGGTTCGGATGAATCCGTGCAGTCGAAGTATGTGACCCGGGGACTCATCTACAACCATGCAGCCGACGTGAAAACTTTCGTGTGGCTATTGGCGGCAGGCACGGACGGCAACGAGTACGACGATTTCGGCTTCATCCACGGTCTCACAAATCACGACTACGACTTCACGCCTCGCTCGGCGTTTCATGCGTTGCAGAATACGAATGCGTTGTTTGCGGATACCAAGTTCGATCCGTCGATTGAAATTTCCGGAAGTGAAGTTCCCGCCTTACGCCGTAAGACCGGATTCCCTTTCATGAGCTTTGGTTTCAGGTCCGCCAAGGGAAAGGCTATTGTGGCGTATTGGATGGCCGCGCACAGCTTACCGGGCAACAGCTTTCCCGCGTTCTATTCGACATTCTCTTTGAAAAATA
>QHVR01000014.1 GCA_003223595.1 Acidobacteriota bacterium | reverse complement strand
GATGCCTATTGGCAGGATGGCTCTCGAGACATGAACGAGTTCTTTGATTTCAACACTCCCGCGCTATTGAACGGACCGGGAGGGACCCCCTGGGCCCAGATATTGAAGTCACAAACGATATCAGGCGTATGCGATGACACGAAGGAGGTCGGCCCCACAATGTAGCCGTTGAAAGTAGTGTCATCGAGGGTGACTCTCAGCGCCAGAACTACTGGTTGTTTAACTGCGGATCAATTTTGTTTCTTTTAAAGCCTGCCGGACTGCACCCGATCGAATCAGCGCAGCGCCGACAGCAGCACCCAGAGTATTCGTGAGGATGTCGGTGGTTCCAGAGAATCGCGGCGGGATGTAGTATTGCAGTACCTCAATCACAAAACTCAGAGCTCCGCACGCGCTAATAGCAATAAGAATTGCCTTCCAGCGGCTTCTCGTCCAGGAGAAATACGCACACGCAATCAACCCCAGGGGAACAAACCCTGCAATATTCAACAGCACGTCCTTTGCGTACGATCTGGCGGCCTTGAATTCCTTTTTCGCAGAGCGCAAGAAGGGTTTGTGCGGAACTGAGAAAATCGCTGGTATTTCCAGCTGCGGTCCGGAAGGTACGTCGCTAAGAATTTCGCTACCCGCCGCCTCTGCGAACCTGTAATGAGCAATGGCGCCATCATCCTCGTCAGATCCGCTCGGGTCGGTCCATTCTTCGTAGTGCCGCAGCGCATCTTCAATTTTCAATTCTTTCGAATAAATAGCGAGGCCCTGCAGTTCTCCCTCCCATGGCTCATAGCTCGCCGGCGCAGTCCCAAGGACAATATGCCCGGAGAGTTCGCTACGCGAGAACTTCAACAACGGAATGGAAACGGCAGTTTTGCCGTCCAGATACACCGCTGTGCCATCCGGCCCTGACGACAATGTCACGAGCGCGAGTCTTCCAGGAAGAAGGACATGGCTAAGATGAAACTCCATTGTTGCGATTTTGCCAGACTGCATGGCGACATCGTGGGTCACGATCAGGCGATCGCCACTTTGCGCGATCAGGAGCTGTGTTGGAGGTGCATCGCTGTAAAAGCCCAATATCGTGCCTGACTTCCAACTGGCGGGCCGGACCAGGAATTCTAGACTGTATGATCCCGTAGTTTCGCCCGGCTTTAAATACTCCTTGCTTACCACGACTCCGGGCTTCTCGAACTTGAGGCCTCTCGTTCCCTGCAACCAGGTGACGCCGTTCCGTACAAAGGGATCAAATGGCCAAAGAGTAGCGATGAAAATAGCAATAACAGCCGCGAGGAATACGGCTTTCGTTCTCTTCCGTTCCCCTGGAACTGAGGATTGTTCGTTTCGCGGTGCCAAAGATATATGAGGATAACTGTCAAGGCTAACACCTAGCAGGCTGCGGAAAACGGAATCGCAGTGCGTTTTCTTTTCGTGGCCCCTGTCCAAAGCTCGTTCTACTTCCGGGGGCAAACAAACCGGCGCGTAGGCATTCACCATACTCAGCACAATCGCTCGCTCCAATCCACAGCGTTGTTAACTGCGCAAACAAGTACCTCGATCACGGTCCAGCCTGATGCGATGAATACAGCTGAAATCGCTGCTCACCATCGCAAGTGGAACTAACGTGTTCCAGTAGTTTCTGGTCAAGCGGTATCTATGCCCAACGGTTTGCCAGTTCTAGAGTGCTCGCAGCTTCAAACAAGTTCTTCCAATCCCGGTTTCGAGGTTGTGAATCATGGTTGTTCCAACGCAATTCGCAGTCGACTCGATGCGCACGACAACGCAAAGCCTAAAGCTTCAAAGATTCATTCTCTTGCTTCTGCTCGTCAGCCTGGGTGCTGCTTCGCAGACCTCGTACGCTTCGACTACCGATGGACCGGCTGCATTGCCATTGGTCCTGATTCCAACCGCAATGGCGAATACGCCGGCTCCGGGCATTACGATCACGGTGAACAGCGGAGGCAATCTCCAGGCTGCTCTCAATAATGCTCGATGTGGGGACACGATCCATTTACAAGCGGGAGCCACTTTTACCGGAGCGTTCATATTTCCAAACAAGAGCTGTGATAACTCTCACTGGATCATCGTTCGCACCAGTAGCGATAATTCACTGCTGCCTCCCCAAGGCTCTCGGCTGACGCCATGCTACGCGGGCGTTTCTTCATTACCAGGACGGCCGGGTTTCAACTGCAGTTCGACGAAAAATGTGTTAGCCAGACTTGTGATGCATCGAAGCCAAGCAAGCGGCCCCGTAGTGTTCGCTCCCGGTGCCAATCACTACCGGCTGATCGGCCTGGAACTGACGAGGGATGCAGGCATTGGTTTGGTTTATGCACTTGCCTCGCCGACCCCCGGCACGGTTACTAGCAAGATTATTTATGACCGAATTTGGTTTCATGGCACAGCCCACGATGAAACCGTTCGCGGAGTACAACTGGGAGGGGGTACCTACGTTGCCGTCATAGATTCCTTCTTTACAGACTTCCATTGCGTCTCTTTAACGGGATCCTGCACCGACGCTCAAGCCATCAGTGGGGGAATCAACACCCATCCCATGGGGCCCTACAAGATTGTCGATAATTTCCTGGAGGCTTCCGGCGAAAACATCCTATTCGGTGGTGGCCCGGCTACCCAGACGCCCGCCGATATCGAGATCACGCACAATCACATGTTCAAGCCCCTTACGTGGATGAAAGGACAGCCCGGATACGTGGGAGGAGCTAATGGACGTCCATTCATCGTGAAGAATCTGTTCGAGCTGAAAAATGCAAAACGGGTTCTGCTCGACAGCAACATCATGGAAAATACCTGGGGTGGCTTCTCGCAAGTGGGATTCGCGATTCTGTTGACGCCGAAGGCCAATGGCACATGCACGGTATGTCAGGTGACCGATGTCACGATACGTTACAACTACATCAGCCACATGGCAGCGGGAATGCAGATCAGCAACGGCCGTTCCGATACTGGTCAAATTCCTTTGGATGGCGGGCGTTACAGCATTCACGACGTAATCTTTGATGACATCGATGGAACGAAATTCCACGGTCCAGATGTCTTCGCACTGGTTGCAACGCGTAAAGCTTCCCCAGTGCTGCACGATGTGACGATCAACCACGTCACCGCTTTTCCTAAAACAACGTCATTTCTCATTGGCAATCTGCTATCGGTAAATCCAAAGATGAGAAATTTTGTGGTTGCCAACAGCATCATTAATGCTGGGCAGTATCCAGTATGGTCCACGGGCACGGATGGCAGTCTCAACTGTGCGGCTCACGATTCACCTCTAATCACGCTCAATGCGTGCTTCGCTAGCTATCTCTTTTCCCACAACGCCCTGTTGGCGTCCCCGGGGAGCTATCCACCGTCAACCTGGCCAGTGTCCAATTTTTTCCCGATGACCGACTCCGCAGTGGAGTTGCTTAACTATAACGGCGGAAGCATAGCCAATTACACGCTGCAATCGACAAGCCCTTACAAGGGTGCAGGTACCGACGGCAAAGATCTGGGAGCAAATGTGCCGGGCGTGACCGCGGCCGTAGCGAAAGTAAGGTAGCTGATCACCGCGCTGCCCGGGTTTCTTCTGGCCCCGGGCAGCGCGGTATCGATTCGCATCGTGCCTGTTTTAAGACTTTCCCCGTGAGGTGGAGAGTTTGACACTCGTTTTCATAGCCTTGTAATGAGTGGCGATGTGCCCTCCTGAGCCACTGGTACTCCCTTCCGCTGGGGCAATGGCTAGAACCTCTCGATACTGAATTCCTTCCCATAATCTGCAACACCCCGTAAACTGTGGCAAGATTGTAGAACAAGGAATCGTACTAGGCCCTGGACGCACATGATCAGAAGACTGAGAACTCGCATACGCGACTATTTTGTTGAGGTTGCCGCAGTAGCGCTGCGGAGAGCTACGGCAGAGCACAAGGTTCAAGTCTTTGACGATGACATCTTTCTAGTTTCCTACCCGCGGTCAGGAAATACCTGGGCAAGGTTCCTCATCGGGAACGTGATGAGCCCTGATGAACCGGTAACATTCGCCAACTTAGAGTTCCGCGTACCCTCAATTTATACTTTTCCCAACCGGGTGTTGCGTCGCCTTCCGCGAATTCTCAAGAGCCACGACGTTTACGATCCTCGCTATCCTCGCGTTATCTACATCGTCCGCGATCCCCGGGACGTGGCGGTTTCCTTCTATCATTACAACCTTAAGGTCCGCAGGTTCACGGATGAGGTCACGCTGGATGAGTTTGTTGATCGCTTTGTTAGCGCCAAAATCTGGCCCAGCGTGGATATTTTCGGCAGCTGGGAAAATCATGTTCTGAGCTGGGTGAAAATGCGCGGGGAAACCGAAGACTTCTGCTTTGTCCGGTACGAAGATATGTTGCGCGACCCCGTAGCGGAGTTGAAGAAAATGACTCCCTTGCTCAAAATCAATCCCAGCCCGGAGACCCTGGCGCGCGCAGTGGAACTAAGTTCGGCGGACCGGATGCGGGCGTTGGAGAAAAGCCAGAAGGGATGGGTTTCGACGAAAGGCACCCGGAAGGACAAACCTTTTGTGAGAGCGGCAAAGTCCGGCGACTGGCAAAGCGCGCTGTCCGAGACTTCGGTGCGCAAGATCGAGCAGGCATGGGGAGCAACCATGCAGAAATTGGGATACGAACTCACCACGTCCCCGCAACTTGGTGGGACAGAGACCTCCGCCGTCTTCTCTTCCCAGAATCAGACATAACCTCTGGGCTCCGCTCTACACGGTTGAGATCCCACTTTTTATAGCCTCCAACCGGAACCTGCGTTTCAGTTCTGGGAGAAGAATCGGTCTTTACTTCCACACCACCTGGCTTTTAAGGACCTCATTGGACGAATCTTTCCCTCGAGAGCAATGGCTTGCACATATGGCCCAGGCAGGATCGGCGAAACAGACGAAACCCTCAACTACTCCGTGTCTTTTCATGTACTTAGCTGTGGATCGGAAAATTCGATCCGGCACGTGACTTGCGTGCTGAGGGCCATCGGACACTCTCGTCGAAAGCGGACACTTTCGTATAAACTGAGACCACATGATTCTCGATCCACAATGGGTACAGGGTTTCATTGGTTTGTCGTCTCGCCAACCGCATCTGACAGTCGCGGTTAGGATCTGCTGCGGCGCACTGAATTTACATGCACTTAATGCAAAATCATCGAACTTCGGACCTTCACGCATATTCCCCCGCTCTGCCAGCGCCGAATCCTCCACACCTTTCACCCCTTGCTGTTAAAAATCCGCATGTTGGCATGAAATCAAGCGAACAACCATGAGTTCATCTGCTTACGCCGACATTCTTAAGCGCATTGAGGCCGCGCTGGATGCTGCCCGCGTAGTCTTCAGCCGTTTTCGCCTGGGCGAAGTCGAAGCGGAATACAAGACTGGTCACGATCCGGTGACTGAGGCCGATCGTGCGGTCGACGAAGTGCTACGTCGACACTTGCTGCGCGAAGGTGAGGGATGGCTCTCGGAAGAGAGCGTCGATGATGAGTCCCGGCTTAGCAAGAGTCGTGTGTGGATCGTGGATCCACTCGACGGTACCCGTGAATTCGTTGCGGGGATCCCGGAATTCTGTGTTTCCATTGGGTTCGTCGAAAATGGCCGGCCTGTGGCAGGCGGCATTTACAATCCCGCGACCGATGAGATGATGCTCGGGGCCATAGATTCTGGAGTCTGGTACAACGGCAAGCCGGCACGCTGCAGCCAGAGAATAGCCCTGCAAGGATCTCTTGCCCTGGCCAGCCGGAGCGAGGTCAAACGTGGTGAATGGAAGCAGTTTGAAGGTGGCCCGTTGGAGATCCGCGCCATGGGCTCGGTTGCCTATAAATTGGGATTGGTTGCAGTCGGTCGTGCGGACTTAACGTTCACCCTGACTCCGAAGCATGAGTGGGACGTGGCCGCCGGCGCAGCCCTGGTACTCAGCGCAGGAGGCATTGTCACTACCCCGGATAACAGCGAACTACGTTGCAACCAAAAGGATCCCCTCCTCCCCGGGCTGATTGGGTGCGGCCCCAATCTGAACAAAGAACTGATCGCTTACTTGAAAAGCCGTCCGAATCTTGCACAGAGCCAGCAAAACGCTCAGAAAGACAGCCAGGATTCGCCGCGCGGTATCCCTCTGTCCAGTACGCAGGAACGTCTCTGGGTGCTGGACCAACTGCATCCTCGCAACCCCGCCCAGAACGTGCCGTGCGGGTTGCGCCTGACCGGTCTCGTTCCTCAAGGAGCGGTCCAGGCCGCATTGGACGCAGTCGTGCAGCGGCATGAGATCCTGCGAACGGAATTTCGCGTAGTGGAGGGAGCGCCTGAACAGGTTGTGCTTCCGTCTGCGAGGATTGCACTGAACACCGTATCCCTCCGCCACTTCGCACCGCAGGACCGTGAGTCACAGCTACTTCGTCTTGCACGCCAGGAGACGCAGAATGCATTTGAACTGAGCTCAGGTCCTCTACTGCGAGCCGTACTCTTTGACCTCAGCGATGCGGAACACGTTTTGCTGGTCATCTGCCATCGCATCGTGTGCGACGAAGTGTCGCTCCAACTTCTCCTGACGGAAGTGAACTCGGTCTATCAAGCGCAAATCCGCGAAAAATCGCAAGCAGTGCCCAAGCTGTCTGCGCAGTACCACGAGGCTGCTGCGCGGGATGTAGTGCCTTCGTCCGCGGAGCTTGCGTTTTGGAAGCAATATTTGGAAGGCGCTCCATCCAGCATCGACCTGCCTGCCGATCGGCAGCGACCACCACTTCAAACTTTTCACGGCGACAAGCAGCGAATGTCAATTGATCCATCGTTGCTGGAACGGCTCCGCACCATGAGCCAGAGCCATGGTGCCACTCTTTTTAGCACCCTGCTGGCCGCTTTCAGCGTTCTGTTATGGCGATATTCGAGACAAGAAGATCTGATTGTGGGAACCCGCGTTTCCGGCCGAGTTCGGCCTGAGCTCGAGAGCGTCATTGGCCCGCTGGAGAACATGCTGGCGCTTCGGATTGATTCTTCCGGAGAGCCATGTTTCGCCGATTTTGTCGAGCGCGTTCACCAATCGAGCCAGGCTGCATTCTCACACCAGGAAATTCCCTTTGAAACCGTGTTGAAGCAACTACGGCTGGATCGCGATATGAGTCGTCACCCGCTCTTCCAGGTTATTTTCACCACGAAAGACTGGGCCGTCGCGGGCCGCGCGCCAACGCAGCCGGGTGTCAGTCTGCTTGAGTTTGAGAACCCGGCTGAGGAATTCGACCTCTCGGTGGAATTCGCCTTGAATGACAACGGACTGGATGCCACCTTCGGCTACAACACCGATCTTTTCGATGCCCCGACGATCGGACGCATGATAGGCCACTTCCAGAGTCTGCTGGCCGCAGGTGCGGAGAACCCTAGCATCAAGATTTCGCGATTGCCGCTGCTTAGCGAAGCCGAGCGCCAACAGTTGCTCATGGAGTGGAACGACACTGCAGTGGCTTACCCGAGGGAAGCGACGGTGCACCAGCTGTTCGAGGCTCAGGTAAATCGGTCATCGGGGTCGATTGCCGTCGTATGCAGGGACAATCGTCTGACCTATGACGAACTGAATAGCCGGGCCAATCAGCTAGCCCGGTACCTGCAAAAACGCGGAGTGGTGCCCGGTGATTTAGTAGGCATCTGCGTTGATCGCTCTGTTGACATGTTGGTAGCAATGCTTGGTGTTTTGAAGGCTGGGGGCGCCTA
>QHVR01000787.1 GCA_003223595.1 Acidobacteriota bacterium | reverse complement strand
CCGTCCGAATTGACGCCGGTGGTGGCGCTCGAGCTGGCATCGCTGCTGCAAGATGCGGCACTGCCGCGCGACGTGTTCCAGGTCGTGGTTGGGGAAGGGCCGGCGGGAGCGGCTCTGCTGGGGGCGCCGATTGACAAACTGGTGTTCACCGGTAGCGTGGGCACGGGAAAGCGCATTGCCAGCGCCGCCGCCGAACGTCTACTTCCCGTCGTGCTGGAGTTGGGCGGCAAAGATCCCATGCTGGTGCTCGACGATGCGGATGTCGACGTGGCATCGAGCGCGGCGGTTTGGGGAGCGTTCGTCAATGCCGGGCAGGCTTGCCTGTCGGTGGAGCGCTGCTACGTCCACCACAGTTTGTATGAGGAGTTCGCCAAGTCTTGCGCCGAGAAGACCAAGCAGTTACGGATCGGCAACGGGATGGATGCGCACACGGACGTGGGTCCGATGATCCGGGAGCGGCAGGTGCGGATTGTGGAATCGCATGTGGAGGATGCGCGGCAGCGCGGCGCGAGGATTCTGGCTGGCGGCACTCGCCTGCCGCAATTGGGGCCGAACTATTATGCTCCGACGGTGCTCGCCGATGTAACGCATGAGATGCGCATCATGCGCGAGGAGACCTTTGGGCCGGTGCTGCCGATCATGGCATGTGCGAACGACGAGGATGCGGTACGCATGGCTAATGATTCGGAGTTTGGACTGGCCGCCAGCGTGTGGACGCGGGATCGCAGTCGCGGCGAGCGTCTGGCGCGGCACATTCACGCCGGGACGGTGATGGTGAACGATGTGATTTCATGCTTCGGCATCAGCGAAGC
>QHVR01000786.1 GCA_003223595.1 Acidobacteriota bacterium | reverse complement strand
ATCACCGTGCCCGACGCGTCTTTAACTCCCGGCACGTCGGTGAGAAAAATCAGCGCATTGGCGTGACATGCAGCCGCACAGGCGGCGGCCATTTCGTCTGCGTTCACGTTGTAGTACTCGCCGTCAGCGCCGAGCGCCAGCGAAGCCAGAACAGGGATTCCGCCCTGCTGCCACAAAGCCTCAATCCAGCACGGCTCCGCAAAACAGATTTCACCCACGAATCCCACATCGTTGCCCTCAACCTGCTTGCGTCGCGCCCGAAAGCTCATGCCATCTCCGCCGCAGAACCCAACCGCAGGCATGCCCGCGGCCTGAATCGCCGCCACCAGTTTCTTGTTAACCATCCCTCCCAGCACCATCAGGGCCACATCCCGCGTCTCGGCATCCGTGACCCGCAGCCCGCTTACAAACTGGCTCTGCTTCCCGAGTTGCTTGAGAACCCGGGTCAGGGCAGTGCCGCCGCCATGAACAACCGCGACGCGATGCCCGTCCTGCGCCAGTTCTGCAATGGCACGCGCGCACTTGCGCAGCGTTGATGCGTCTTCCAGCGCTGCCCCTCCGATTTTGATGACGATCGTCACTGCAGTCCTTCTTCCTCGCCCCACCCGTACATGAGATTCATGTTCTGCACCGCCTGCCCCGCCGCACCCTTAAGCAGGTTATCGATGCACGAGATCAGCACCAATCTCCGCCCGTCATCTGCCAGGCAGAATCCCAGGTCGCAGTAATTCGTGTGCAACGAGAACTGCACTTGCGGCAGCTTCGGCGTCGCGAAGATTCGTACCCACCGCTTGCCGGAATAGAAGTTTCGATAACAGGATTCCACTTCCAGCGGCGTCATCGTCCGGTTGAGCTGAACGTAAACGGTGGAGAGGATCCCGCGCGGAATCGGCAGCAAGTGCGGCGTGAACGTCACTTCCGGCCCATCGAGCCCAAGCTGCTCGACGATTACCCCCAGGTGGCGATGGTTGAAAACCGAGTAGGCGGAAAATTTGTCAGCCACCGAGACGAAATGTGTTTTCGACGTTGGCTCTTTTCCCGCGCCGGATACGCCCGACTTCGAATCCGCGATGATCCCCCGGCTGCGATCCACCACTCCGGCCTTTACCAGCGGCGCGAGCGACAGAATGACCGATGTGGCGTAGCATCCGGGATTCGCAACCAGATTGGCATTCGCAATCCGATCCGCATTAAGCTCCGGCAAACCGTATACGGCCCGATCCGTGAGTTCGGCCGCACTGAGCGCATCCGAGTCTTCAAAGCCATAGATTGCCCGGTGCTGTTCGTTCTTCAGTCGCCAAGCCCCGCTCAGATCAATCACGCGCAATCCCTGTGCAATAGCCTCAGGCACAAGCGAACGTGATATTTCATGAGGCGTCGCCAGAAACAGCAACTGCACTCCTTGCTGCTTCAGGCTCGGCCATGACAGCGAATGGAGCGGGTAGCCGCCATTCCCGCACAGGGCAGGGAAGACCTCTGCCAGATCCGTCGGTCCGCCATCCTGCGACGGCCGGCGTAGCAGCACAGGTTTGTCCAGCTTTGCATGACGCATGAGAATGCGCGTCAATTCCAGGCCGGAATAGCCCGTCGCCCCCAGCACCGCAGTTTTGAGTTTCCCTGACATTACCCCAGCATTTCCTCGATGCGGCTGGCCAGCGTGCGCGCCTGATCCTTATCTGGACAGACGATCAGAATGGTGTCGTCTCCCGCGATGGTTCCGACCATCTCCGGCCAATCCGCTTCATCCAGCGCCGCGGCCACTGGTTGGGCGCTGCCCACAATCGTCTTGATGACCAGCAGATTCTGCGCCGAGCGGATATCCAGCACGAATTCGCGAACCAGGCGCGACACTGGCGGCAATGCCACTCCCGCGCCGTTTTCACCCTGGGGGAGGGCATACCCGTGCGCCGTTTTGCTCAGATTAAGGTCACGGATGTCGCGCGAAAGCGTGGCCTGTCCCACCTTGAAACCGCGCCGCCGTAGGTGCCTTTGCAGGTCCTCCTGGCTGGCAACCGATCCGTGTTTCAGGACGTCCAGAACTGCGCGCTGTCGCAAGCTTTTATTCATAATGAATAAATATTCATAAAAATGAATAATTATGTTGCTATCTTACGGACCTTCCCCCAAATGTCAAGGGCAGTACCCGGATATCTACGTAACTTTTCAAAGTCGACCGGATTTCGCCGCGACTTTGAAAACTGCCCGCGCTTGCTCCTGGCTTGGTAGACTACTGCGCGGTGCAGAGTGCCGTTTTCCGCACGGGAGAAGGAAATGAACTCGAAACCAACG
>QHVR01000785.1 GCA_003223595.1 Acidobacteriota bacterium | reverse complement strand
GGCTTGATCGCGTTCCCCGCCTATCCCCAATTCAGGCAGACGAACCGCCGACTCTGCCCCTGTCCCCGAACCAGTACAAGCACCTCTTGGACTCCATTCCTAGAGCGTTTGAGGACAGCACGAAGGCAGCCAAGGTGCGGGCCTTGGTACAGCTGATGCGCCATTCCGGCTTGGCAATACGGGATGCAGTGACTCTGCGCAGATTAGAGCTTCAACGGGACGCACAAAAGAAAATCCATCGTGTCACAACTGCGCGGCAGAAAACGGGCACGCACGTGAGTGTGCCTATCCCTGCCGAAGTTGCAAGGGAGTTGCTGGCTGTCGTCAACGCTCACCCGGATTATTTCTTTTGGTCGACTGGAAACGGCAAAGAACAATCGGCCGTGACGAACTGGCAGCACGACCTCCGCACGCTGTTTCGGGCGGCAGGTTTCCCAGATGGTCACCCTCATCAACTCCGAGACACTGCGGCAGTGGAATGGCTCAAGGCCGGAATCCCACTGGAGGAAGTCTCCAAGCTGTTGGGCCATGAATCCACGAGGACGACAGAACGCCATTACAGCCCTTGGATCAAAGGGCGGCAGGATCGTCTCGACTCGCTCGTCATAGCGTCCTGGCGCTGATTTTCCACTTGCCGGACAAAATCGCGACATCCGAAAGGAGATTTAGGGGAGTTCTCAAACCGGTTTTCCTTGGCTAAGGGAGAGCCTGGAATGAACGCGGCGAAGGATGCTCTCAGGAATGCGCAAAGTGGTATAGCGGCGCTTGTGCAGGCGCTCGGGAGAGACAATCTTGAGAACGCCTGGTTCGTACTCAAAGATGCGGCGAATGACATCCACTCCCAGACCCCACATGTTGGCGACCTGCTGGACCGAGTAATGCGGCTCGAACGTCGGTCCAGAAGGCAGGGGAACAGCCATCTGCTCTTCCATGGCGTATGGACCTGAATTGAATTTTGTGGATTGTCGGGGGTTGTTGCTCTGGCGCCCGGCCCCGGCCGGGGTGTCCGTCGGCTCAGTCCGTCCGTCGGCTCATGCAAAATTTATCCATATCCATGCTAGCACCGCCGGAGTACGACCTCCAAGGGGTCACATCGTTGTTTTTGAAAAATAAACCGACGAAGGGGGGCGGCGGCGCGCGGGAACAAAACGTTCCTGGTAAAAGGCTCCTCCTCCCCATGCCACCCTTACCCGGGAAAGAAACAGCTTCTCTAGGTGGTCATTTCTCCTTCCGAAAACCTGCGGGGTTGGTGCCGAGTCGCTGCGGAATCCCGCAAGAACCAACACTCCAGCACTGCGGGGTCGCCGGCAAAATGTCGAAAATCCTCGCATCCTGAAGCACCAGCGCAAATGACCAGCCTAGAATGGCGGCAACATCTTCTAAAACAAGGAACTTGCTTTGTCTGAGCGCCGTGAAATGGCAGCGATTCTCATGGTGGCAGAAATGGTCACACAGGAGTGCCACCTGGTGTTTGACAACATTATCCCGGGGTAACCCCGCACCCTAAATCGACTCCAGAATCGTGATCCCGACCCCGAGAGAAGCGGAGCACTCTCGAGCCGGAGAGGTCGCGGGGAAAGAGGAGCCCTTAACTGACCCGGACCAAGGTTTATGCTCCGGCGATCAGGGTGGCGTTGCCCAGGGCCTGCAAGGGAGCGATGGTCTGGGCCACGAACGTGGCCTGCTGCTCGATGACGGTGTCATCGATGGAAGTGCCGAAACCCTCGTTGAGGATCTCGACCCCGAACAGTTTGGCCGAAGCTCCGGCGCCGTACTCGTTGGCGCAGGCGATGGTGATATCAAAGGCCATGATCTGGTCGGTGAACCAGGGGAGAGCGGGACCTGGGATTAGAGACTTTTATCCGGGCCGCCGCCCGGCGCTGCTCTTGACAGCGCGCCCCTTTGGTGATATATACATATATATATGAGCAAAAGGAAAGGCGGTGACTTCCATGCGTCGATAAATCCCACACTGAGGTACAAGAGAATGAGTCTGATTATCGATCCCGATCTGCACCATGCTTTCAAGCTCATCACCACCGCCCAAGGCAAGGAGATGAGCCAAGTCCTGATCCAGTTCATCAAGGACTATGTTGAGAAACATGCGCCGGCTGTGCGGCTGTCCAAAAAAGGAGGCCGGCAATGAAAAAGCGCAAAGACCTATCCCTGCCATCGCAGGCCCGCCCCGACGAACTTCCTGCGGCCATCCAGCTGCGCAACTTCGCGCGCCTGCTGCTGCCGATTTATCCTCGTGGATGTTTCTGACTGTCCTGGAACGCCACATGCGGGAACTGGAGGAGCAAGCAAAATGAAGCGTGCTGCGTTTTACCTCCGGGTCAGCACGCTCGATCAGCATCCGGAAACTCAGCTCTGCGATCTGCAGCAACTAGCGCAGCAGCGCGGCTGGAACGTGGTCAGCCAGTACCGCGACCACGGCATCAGCGGAGTCCGGGTGCGCCGCCCCGCCCTGGATGAAATGCTGGCCGATGCCCGACGCGGCCACTTCGACCTGCTCGCGGTCTGGAGCTGTGACCGTATGGCTCGCTCCAGCCGCCACTTCCTGGAAATCCTCGACGAGCTTAATCATCTCAACATCGAGTTCGTCAGCTTTCGCGAACAGCTAGACACGGCCGGCCCTCTGGGCCGCGCCGTGATCATTATTATCTCGGCCATTGCCGAACTCGAGCGGAACCTGATCATCGAGAGAGTGCGGGCCGGCATGCGTCGCGCCAAGCTTGAGGGGATCCGCATCGGCCGCCGGCCTGCGCAGTTTGATCGCGACAGTGTGCTCCGGGACCGCGAGCGCGGTCACAGCTTGAGCGAGATCGCGAAGGCTCATCGCATCTCGCGCGCTTTGGTCAGCAAGGTTCTGAAGGAAGCAAAAAGCGCCAGCCACAAAGGGTCCGAACCAGCCCCTCCGCAACCTGAACAAAACAGGCGGCCCGAACGGGCCGGCTGATCTGGCCACAAACCTGTCCTTCGTGGCTCCCCTTTGTCAGCGTAATTACGAATGTTATGCCAACTGAGGATTACCTTTGACCGTCGACGGTGCGTAGCTGAAAATGAGCTAACCGAACACCCATGAAGGTGCTCTCAGTTTGTTTTTCTCAGTCGTACTTTTTTTTCTTTGCCCATTCGGTGGCTGCTCCCGTTAGCCGTCACTGATGATCCACGAA
>QHVR01000784.1 GCA_003223595.1 Acidobacteriota bacterium | reverse complement strand
GGCCCGCAGCCGCAGGTAGTCCGTTTCCATCTGGTATTCGTCGCGTAGTTGATCGCGGCTCTCGGTGATTCCCCAGTGCGAAGTACCGTAGCCGATAATTCCGATCTTCGCGTTGTTGCCTTTGGTGAGTTCCGGCCGCGGAACGAACGAGCGTGCCGTCTCAAACTTCCGGTTCAGCCGCTCCATGTTGTTCTCGAAGTCGTCCGCGCGCTCGCTGTACAGCGCCTTCTCATTGTGTCCGCTGCCGCGC
>QHVR01000783.1 GCA_003223595.1 Acidobacteriota bacterium | reverse complement strand
ACCTCAACGTAATATGCGAGCCCGGCAAATTCCGACATCAAGGAAATTCCCGGGCCAGCCGTTGCGGTCATGGACCGGGCGCCCGCCCAGCCTGCGCCGATGACCATGCCGATCGCGGCCAGTTCATCTTCCGCCTGCACGATGGCGAACGTCGCCTTGCCATCCGGGCCGATGCGATATTCCTTCATGTACTCGATCATGGTCTCAACCAACGACGATGATGGAGTGATCGGATACCAGGTGACCACGGTGCATCCCGCGAACATGCAGCCCAAAGCCGCCGCGGAGTTGCCGTCGATGATGATCTTGCCCGCGGTCTTGTCCATGCGCTCGATGTAGAACACGCCGCGCTTCTGCAGGTTCGCTTTGGCGTACTCGAAACCCGCCTGCGCCGCCGCCAGGTTCAGGTTGGCAGCTTTCACCTTCTTGGCAAACTGCTTGCGAATCGCTTTTTCCACCTCGGCCATATCGATGGTCAGCAGGCATGCCACTACCCCCACATAAACCATGTTCTTGACCAATTTCCGCAACTTCGCCTCGGCACATACCTGGGCCACGATTTTGTCGTAAGGCACAGAGTAGAAAATCAGATCATCGCGCAGCTTGTGCAATTGCAGCGGTTCGTCGTACAGCACCGACGCACCCGCGGCCAGCGACATGGTATCTTCCACCGCCGTCTCGGGATTCATGGCCACCAGGAAATCAATCTCTTTCTTCCGCCCGATGTACCCGTTCTTGTTGGCGCGAATCGTGTACCACGTCGGCAGTCCCGCAATATTCGAAGGGAACATGTTCTTGCCGGATACCGGTACACCCATTTGAAAGATGCTGCGCAGGAGAACCGTGTTGGAGCTCTGTGAACCCGATCCATTGACCGTCCCGACCTGAATGCTCATGTCATTGACGATCCGCTTCTGCCCAGTGCCGCCGCTCGATCCTCGGGGCACTACATCCGTTGTGGCCATCCCTGTACCTTCCTTCAATAGTGGGCGGAACCCGCTCGCCCGGAGTTATGATTGCAAGAGAAGTAAACCCCATTATACGGCGGCGGGGCCGGTGAATTGGGCAAATCGCCCGTCCGTAGGCCGGAGGAACCTGCTTGAGAAACGAGGGAAGAAGTTCGCGGACTACTCGGTCTTGAAGAACTGGGCGATGGTCCGGAACTTATTATATCGTGATGCGATCAATTCGGCGGGGGAGAGTTTCTTGAGTTCAGCCAGATGCTTCTGCAGGCTGACGTCCAGCAGGTTGGCGGCAGCCTCGTGGTCGCGATGCGCGCCACCCTCCGGCTCCGGCACAATGTCGTCCACGCAACCGAGTTCCTGCAGGTCGGTCGCCGTAATCCGCATGGCTTCTGCCGCTAGTTCCTTTTTACTGGCGTCCCGCCACATAATGGCCGCGCAGCCTTCGGGAGAGATGACGGAATAGATGGAGTTCTCCATCATAAGCACCCGGTCCGCCACGGCGATTGCCAAGGCACCGCCGCTGCCGCCGACCCCGATCACAGTTGCTATGATGGGGACTTCCAGGCGCGCCATCTCGCGCAAGTTATATGCGATGGCCTCGGCCTGCCCGCGCTCTTCTGCGTGGATCCCGGGATAAGCGCCGTCCGTGTCGATCAGGGTGAAGATGGGGCGCTTGAACTTCTCCGCAACCTGCATGACGCGAATCGCCTTGCGGTAGCCCTCGGGATGCGGCGTCCCAAAATTTCGGAAGACGCGCTGCTTCATGTCGCGTCCCTTTTGGGTGCCCACGATCAGCACTTCCTCGCCATGAAAACGTGCCATCCCGGTGATGATGGCGGCATCGTCGCCGAAGCCCCGGTCGCCGTGAATTTCGCTGAAGTCGGTAAAGACCCGCTCGATGTAGTCCAGAGTTTGAGGCCGCTGCGGATGCCGCGCCAGTTCCGTCTTCTGCCACGCCGTGGGCGGAGCGTTCATCTCCTGGCGCAGGTGATCGATGCGCTCCTGCAGCGTGGCGATCTCTCGCCGGGTCGCGTCGGTGGGGCCATTCGACTCCATCTCCGCCACTTGGCGCTCGATCTGCTCCAACTCCTGCTGCGCTTTTTCTGTAGGTGCCATGCAATGCCTTAACTGATGATGCGAACGCTGCCGCGCCCGCAGAGCTGTTCGACCCGGGCGATGAAGTTGCGATCTGGAAGCACATTATAGCCGTCCGCCTCCATTACCACCATGAAATCGCCCTGCCGCTCGATATCAAACAGCACCTTGGCCTCGCCCTTCCGCTCCGTGAACAGGCTATGGAGATCGTCAATCGTGTTTTCGCCTGCGGTATCGACCATCACGCGAATGCGCAGCGCCCGTGGCAGCGGAACCTTCGCCTCTTCCAGGGGCATGATCTCGGCCGCCGTAATCTTGGGATTAGCCCCTTCTTCAATCGCCCGCCTTGACCAGTACCGGGACTTCAAGCTTCACCTTCTCGCCAATCCGCTTGAATGCCTCGGGGAAGACGATCATGTCGATTGACCCTGACATATCCTCCAGCGTCGACTGCGCGTAGAAGTCGCCCTTTTTCGATTTCTGCACGCGCACGTTGCCGATGATTCCAGCGGTAACGATGGTCTCGTCCTTGCCGGTTGATTTCGTCATCCCGGCGATCTCTTCAATGCTCAGCGCTCGCAGATCCTGCAATTTGTCCTTGTACTTCTCCAACGGATGCCCCGAGATAAAAAAGCCAAGGATTTCCTTTTCCGCTGAAAGCCGGGTGTGCTCATCCCAGTCAGGCACGTTGGGCAGTTTGTGATTGTCGGCGCCGGATGCCTCCTCCTGGAACACCCCGAATAGCCCATGCTGTCCGGATTCCGCATCGCGCTGCACTTTCTGGGCCTGCTCCATCGCTTTATCCAGAACGGCCATTAACTGAGCGCGGCGTCCCATGGAATCCATGGCCCCGCTCTTGACCAGCGACTCGATCACGCGTTTGTTGAGCAGTCGCAAATCGACGTTCTCGCAGAACTCGAAGATGGTTTTGAA
>QHVR01000782.1 GCA_003223595.1 Acidobacteriota bacterium | reverse complement strand
CCTGCACCTTATTGACGAAGCAGGAATTGACCGCGGAGCGCTTCATGAAGTACTAGTGACCCCAGGACAAACATCGAGATGAAATGTCATGCTGCTGCAATCCTTTTTCTTTTACTCGCGAGTTTTACCGGGGCGCAACAGATGCCCCCAGCGCAACCGGCGCTTCACGTAACTGCGGAAGATTTGCTAGCACGGCCCGTCGGCGAGAACTGGACTTCTTATAACGGAGACTACAGCGGACGGCGCTACAGTGGGTTGAAAGAAATCAACAAGTCCAATGTCTCGCAACTGCGCGCCGCATGGGTCTTCCACCCGGGCAATTCTCAGCGCTTGGAGGCGACTCCGGTCGTAGTGCGCGGCGTGATGTACGTGACTTCGGCGAACGATGTATTCGCTCTCGACGCGCGCACCGGACGCACTCTCTGGCACTACTCTCGGCCCATCAGTTCGGGATTGCTCGACGATGCCGCGGCCCACAAGAGTCGGGGCGTGGCTGTGTGGGACAACTTTGTCTATTCCCAAACCGACGATGCGCATCTGCTCTGCCTGGACGCACGCTCGGGAAATTTGCTCTGGGACGTGCAGATCGCCGATAAGGTGAAGCAATACGGAGGAACCAGCGCGCCGCTGGTGGTTAAGGATGAGGTCGTGGTTGGCACCTCTGGCGGCGATTCGGGGGTGCGCGGATTTGTCGCCGCCTACGATGCCAGGACGGGCAAATTCAGGTGGCGTTTATGGACCATTCCTGCGCCGGGGGAGTTTGGTTCCGACAGTTGGCCGGGAGACTTGTACCTGCATGGCGGGGCTACGACATGGATGCCGGGCACCTATGATCCAGAACTGGATACCCTCTATTGGACAACGAGTAATGCCGCACCCGACTTCGATGGGACGGTGCGGCCCGGCGACAATCTTTATACGGCATGCGTTCTCGCCATCGATGCCACCAGCGGGAAGTTGAAATGGTATTTCCAGTTCACTCCGCACGACGTCTATGACTACGATGCCAATGAGACGCCCGTGCTGGTGGACATCGAAGAAAATGGAAGCACACGTCACTTGCTGCTGCAGGCGAACCGAAATGGCTTTTTCTATGTTCTGGACCGAAGCAATGGCAAATTCCTGCGGGCGACACCCTTTCTTGAAAAAATCACCTGGGCCAACGGAATCGATGCTTCTGGCCGTCCCCTGCCGTCCGGGAAACTTCCCAGCACAGAAGGCACGACGATCTGTCCCGGCATCGTTGGCGCTACCAATTGGTTTTCTCCTTCTTACAATCCTGACACCGGTCTGCTTTATGTGATGGCTCTGGAGAATTGCGATCTCTACTTCTCCAAGACAAAGGAGTTCACCCAGGGGGAGACTTTCTACAGTACGGGCACAAAGCGTTCTCCGGATGGGCATTCCCAGAAGATTCTGTTGGCAATCTCTCCAGCGGACGGGAAGAAGGTTTGGCAATATCCGCAGGTAGGTCGCGGGAACTCCTGGGGAGGAACGTTAGCCACTGCCGGCGGCCTGGTCTTTTTTTGCGACGACGCGAACTCTCTGGAAGCGGTGGACGCAGAGAACGGACATCCTCTGTGGTACTTCAATACCGGACAATTATTCGTCGCATCGCCTATGACGTATTCGGTGAATGGGGCTCAGTATGTCGCAATTTCCGCGGGCAGTGACCTTTTCAGCTTTGCGCTGCCACACTGATTTGGCGGAGCGTAGTCCCTTCAGACGCCTTTTTCCATGTGCAGGAGGGCCTTCTTGCGCTCGAGGCCCCAACGATAGCCGCCCATCGTGCCGTCCTCGCGCACTACGCGATGACACGGAATTTCAACGGCGACGGGATTGGTGGCGCAGGCGCGAGCTACGGCGCGGCAGGCACTGGGACGCCCGATCGCTTGCGCGACTTCGCTGTACGATTTGGTCTGGCCGAACGGGATCGATTGCAGATACGTCCACACCTGGCGCTGGAAGGCGGTGGCGCGGATATCCAGCGGCAGTGAGGCGTCGAGATTCTTACCTGCCATGTGCTTCAGCAAGGCGCTGGCCCAGGAGTGCAGGCCGCCTTCATCTTCTTTACGAACAGCAAAGGGGAACTCTCGCTTCAAACCTTCCAGCAGTTCGCTGTCGGACCGGTCGAACTGGATCGAGCAAACGCCTTTGTCGGTGGCGGCGATCAACATTCGACCTAGCGGAGAGTCGGTGCACGCGTAGCGGATGGTTGCCGCAATCGCCCCGCGTCGATACTTATCTGGAGTCATGCCTAGCTGCGATGCAGTTCGCTCATACAGGCGGC
>QHVR01000765.1 GCA_003223595.1 Acidobacteriota bacterium | reverse complement strand
CTCTTGCTGAAAAGGATGGTGTCGCGATTGTTCTGCAGGGATTCGCGGTAGGTCTTGCGCTCGACTTCGGCTGCGCGATCCAGCGCCGCCTCGACCGTACCGAAGCGCTTGATAATCTCCACCGAGCCTTTGTCGCCGATTCCCGGCGCTCCGGGAATGTTGTCGATGGAGTCTCCGCGGAGGGCCATCACATCGATCACGCGCTCGGGCGGGACGCCCAGGATCTCCTCGACCTTGGCTGCGTCGCAGATCAAGTTATCTTTCGGCGGATTCAGGATGTGCACTTTGCCGTTTACTAACTGCATCATGTCCTTATCGCTGGAGACGATGTAAACGGGACGGCCGGCGTCCGCAGCCTTACGCGCCAAGGTCCCAATCACGTCGTCGGCCTCGAAGCGGGTCACGCCGATCATGGGAATGCGGTAGGCCTCGAGCGCACGCCGGATATACGGAACCTGCTGGGCGAGGTCCTCCGGCATTTCCTTGCGATTGGCCTTGTACCCCTTGTATTCGATTTCGGTGAAAGTCTGCGTCTTGATGTCGAACTTGCGGATGGAAGTTACGCTGTCGGCCTGCTCATCGCGGAAGGTGCGTCCGGCCACGTCGAAGACGGCGGCGAGATATTGCGGAGAAAAATCATCTCGCAACTTGCGCAGCATGTTCACAAACACGTAGATGGCAGCGGTGGGCAGGCCCGTTTTGGTGGACATGGGCCGCTGCCGGGCCATGGCATGATAGGCGCGGAAGATGAACGACATGGTGTCGATCAGGAAAATCCGGCCGGGCGCGGACGTACTGTCCTCGACACACGCGGGCGTGGCTGTGGAGACGTTGCTGGGAACGTCTCTCTCAGCTGCGGACGCCGCTCGGGTCCTGGCGATCGATGCTTTGGAGCGAGGAGACAACCGTTCTAGTTTAGCAGCAGCAACGCGAGCTAGAAGTCCATGCGGGAGTTGGTTTTCATGAACTTGTTGCGCTCGCGGCGAGAGTTGATGCGGAAGATTAGGTGATATCGGGGGCCGCTAAAGAGGCGAGAAGTGGGGCAACCCTGGGCCGGCCGACTATTTAGGCTTGCCGCACTCGGTGTTGAAGTGCAATTTGATTTCTCCGCAGGTGCCTTGTTCGGGAGAGTAGACGACGCAGGTATCGAAAGGGCGAGAGTAGACGTGCAGGCTTACGGCGCGCTGATTGAATTCTCGGGGATTGATGACGCGATGCACAGGATCGGCTGGATTCACTGCGCAGGGCTCGGCGAGACTCATCTCAAGCGTATTGAGCGGCTCCAGATGGCAGGTGCCACGCTCTAAGTCCTGGCGAACCAGATGCAAATTTTCGACCCGCAGGCGTCCCATTGGAACTGCCATCCAGCAGTTCTGATCGCGGTGGTTATGCACGGAGCTGGCCTGTCCGACTTCCCAGCAGATCGCCATCAACTCGTATAGAGGCGTGCGGTCAATCAGATTACGCGTGTAATGCTGCCGGTCCCAAGTCAGGTAAGGAGCTAAGGACTCCACGTCGACAGGGTTGTGCTGTAGAAGACGGCGCAGGGTCTCGGTTTCATTGAACACAGTGCTGTCGAGCTTTCTAAGCTGCTGCATCAGGTCCTGAATGGAAATGAGTCCGACGCTTCTCATCGCTTCTTGCCCCGGGCGCCCGCTTTCTTCCGGCTTTTGCGAGAAGCGGAGATTTTGCCGGCAGTCTCAAGCAGCACCACGACATGGGCGACGGCGGTGTTCTCCAGACTCAGCCCCTCAGGAGTTTTCGCTTTGAGGCCCACACAGTCGCTCGGGATGGAAAGCAATTCTGCCACTCGTTGGCGAATCGCGGCAGTGTGCGGGCCAATCTTGGGAGCGGCTAGAATTAGGCTGCAGTCCAGGTTTGAAAGGCGGTATCCGGCGCGCCGCACACGGTCCAGCGATTCACGTAAAAAGACTACGGAATCCGCGCCCTTCCACTTGGGATCGGAAGGAGGAAACAAAGCTCCGATGTCAGGCGCGGCAATGGCTCCGAGAAGCGCGTCGGTGATGGCGTGGAGGAGCACGTCGCCATCGGAATGTCCGCCGAGTCCTTTATCGTGCGGCAGCGCGACGCCACCTATTCTCAGGGGAATTCCCGCTCGAAATTCGTGGGAGTCGAAGCCGTAGCCGATGCGGGATTCTGGTTTCGAGTTTCGAGTTTCGGGTTTCAAGTATTTGGAGTGACGCGAAATTTGTTCCTTATTTTTTCAGATAGAACTCGGCCAGTTCCATGTCCGCCGGCGTCGTAATCTTAATATTCCGCGGCGAACCCATCACGACAGCGACTTCGTGGCCCGAGCGCTCCGCCAGCGACGCTTCGTCGGTGCCCATGAAGCCGTCCGCAGCCGCCTCGTCGAATACTTTCTTGATGACGCTGTAATGGAAGCCCTGCGGAGTCTGCGCCATGACTACACTGGCTCGCGGAATCGTGGTTTTGATAATTGCCCCTT
>QHVR01000764.1 GCA_003223595.1 Acidobacteriota bacterium | reverse complement strand
TTCTTTACGCTGCGCGATCTCGTGCTTAAAGGTCACAAACCGTCGTCGCTGCGATATCTGCTCGCATCCGTGCCCTATCGCAACCAGCTCAATTTCACATTCGACGGCTTGAAACAGGCGGCGGTCTCCGTGGAACGTCTGCGGAATTTTCGATTGCGCCTGACCACAGGCATCTTCGAGGCGGGCTCCAATCCGCAGATGCAAACCCTGGCTGGCGAAACGAACTCAAAAATGCGCGCAGCTCTGGAAGATGACCTCAACACTGCTCAAGGGCAGGCGGCCATTTTCGAAATGGTGCGCCAGGCCAATACCGCACTCGACAGCGGAATCGTAAAAAAAGACGATATCGCGGCGTTACTCGACGCTTTGCAGAAGTTCGACGAAATCTTTGCTGTTCTCGAGGATGATGACGTCCCCAAAATGAAAAGAGTTCTCGAGTGGGCTACAGCAGAGGGCCGCGACAAAGACGTAACCGACGCGTTCCGTGAAGTGGTGCAATCGGGCCAACTCTCGGACAGCGATATTGAATCCAAGATCAACGACATGAAGGCTGCACGCAGCGCGCGTGATTTCAAGAAGTCGGACGCAATCCGGGCCGAACTTACCGAAGCGGGGATTTTGATAGAAATCACCAAAGAGGGGATCCGCTGGAGACGAAAGTAGCGCATCATCTCGATCAGCGTTGCGAACCTCTTGCTGGTTCAAGCTCGTGAAATCCTTCGACGAATATCTTCGGGATGCCGAACTGGCTCACGGCCACCTTTGTGCGGGCCAAGTACTCGGAGTCCGCTTGGCCATGCTCGGCTTGAAAAACCTTGGCATCGACGATCCGCACGGAAGGGACCGCAAGCGGCTTGTCACTTTTGTCGAAATCGACCGCTGCGCTACGGATGCGGTAGCCGTCGTGACCGGCTGTCGCTTGGGAAAACGCGCGTTGAAATTTCGCGACTGGGGCAAGATGGCAGCGACGTTTGTGGACGTTAGCACCGGTAAAGCAATCCGCGTCGCCGCCAAGGAATCTTCCAAAGCCCTCGCCCGCCAGATGCATCCGGAAATTGAAAACAAGAACGGGCAGCAGATGGCCGCCTATCGCGAGATGTCCGATGATGATCTGTTCGCGACGCAGTGGGTGAAGGTCGATCTGCCTCCTGAAGAATTTCCCGGATACAAGGGCGAGCGGATCGTGTGCGAGTTCTGTGGCGAAGGGATTAATTTCCGGAGGGAAGTGCGGCGCGATGGCAAAGTTCTCTGCCGCAGTTGTGCCGGCGAAAACTACTATACTTCCGCAAGCTGAGACCTGCTCGCCTGCTCATACGCGCGAGCAATCCTGAGGATCGTCGCCTCATCGAAGTGCTTACCAAGTATCTGTAATCCAATCGGCAGTTTCTCCCGCGTCTGGCCGCACGGAACCGAAATGCCCGGAATTCCGGCCAGATCTGCGGTTACGGTGTAGACGTCGGCAAGATACATCGACAGGGGATCATTCGATTTCTCCCCCAGCCGGAATGCCGCCGTCGGGCAGGTGGGCGTAACTATCGCGTCTACCTTCTGAAAAGCTTCATCGAAATCGCGCGTCAGCAGGGTCCGAACCTTCTGCGCCTTTAAATAATAAGCGTCATAGTAGCCCGCGCTCAGGGCATAGGTTCCCAGCATGATGCGCCGCTTCACTTCGGTGCCGAATCCCTCATCACGACTGCGCCGGTACATCTCAGATAACGTCTTTA
>QHVR01000763.1 GCA_003223595.1 Acidobacteriota bacterium | reverse complement strand
CAAGCTCTGGATGCTCTCTCGCATAACGTGTAACCCGGGACGGCTTCGTCCGGGAGGTGCTGGCGTCGTTTCGCGGGACGGAGGAAGGCGTCCGTCCGCCAACTTGTGAGGCTAGCGTGCGGGGTGAGAGGAAACGACGATTAGGATCACAGAGGTGTGTGATTGGGCACGAAGAGGGTTTCGAGTTGAGCGAAACAGCTGCGTCTTGAGCTACTTAAAGCGGTTACTGTTTCAGCAAGAGCGTGGCTATTTCCTTGTCGAATACGTCGCCAGGGGTAGCGCCGATGTGTTTCTTCGTGATCCGGCCATCGCGGTCGAGCAGGAACGCGATCGGCAATCCGAGCACTCCTCCATATTGTTCCCCAATCTTGGCGTTGCCCATCACTACGGGGTAGTTCATATGGAATTGCTGCGCGAAGGGCCGGACCGGGTCCGCACTGTCGTCCATGGAAACGCCGATGATCTGCAGTCCCTGGGCGCGGTATTTGTCTTGGAGTTCGACAAAGTGGGGAATCTCCTCGCGGCAGGGAACGCACCACGTGGCCCAAAAGTCTAAAAGAACGACCTGACCGCGGTAGGAAGACAGAGTCAGTGATGGGCCATTCACCTGCGGCAGCGTGAAGTCGG
Organism: Acidobacteriota bacterium; assembly: GCA_003223595.1. Classification (GTDB taxonomy): domain Bacteria; phylum Acidobacteriota; class Terriglobia; order Terriglobales; family Acidobacteriaceae; genus Sulfotelmatobacter. Next base: position 278 of record QHVR01000763.1, on the reverse strand, counting down.
GCGCAACGGGATGCTGCTTGGGGCCAGACGCATGAGTGCCCGAGCGCATATGCCTGCCCCAAAGCAGTCCCAGCACAAGCACCAGCACGGCTACCGCGACGATCCTCAGTTTTGTGGAGGACAGAGGTATTAATCTCCTTTAGCCGTGGGGTATCCCTTGTTCACCCAGTCGCTGCCGAAGTTTTCGCCGATATAAAGGACCTTTACGTTGCGAAAGCCCATTTTCTGGAGGGCATCAACAGCAGGTTTTACATTGGGACAGTGGTCCCATGGGCAAC
>QHVR01000762.1 GCA_003223595.1 Acidobacteriota bacterium | reverse complement strand
GCGGCGATTATTTTCCGATGTGCCCCAGCTGGCTTTGAGCAATCCCTGCCTTACCAGCCGGAACAGGGCGGGATAGAGCGCTCCTTGTTCGATCAGCAGCGCCTGGCCTGAGATCTGTCCAATGCGCAACAGAACTCCGTAGCCGTGCAGCGGGCCCAGGGAAACAGCTTTCAGAATGAGAATGTCGAGAGTGCCGGGAAGAATTTGGGCTTGGTCAGTCATGCAGTCCCCTAAGATGCTTAGGAGATTACTGCGGCTCTCCTAAGCTGTCAAGGAGAAAGTGCGCTCGTCAGGAAATCAGGCTGTATGCTCGGATTCGCCGGATAAAAACTTTTGCACCCTACATAGTCATTGCTGGCTGGTGTATAGTGGGCAACCACTTAGGAAAAAATGCCGCAAAAGCGGCTCCTTCGATCGCTAACCTTGACCGCCCACCCTTCCCAAGAAAGGTGGCGCTGAATATCCCAGGAGGACAAAATATGTCTGATGCAGGAATCCGCGCGCGCTTGAGTCTAGCTGCGTGCGCTATCGTTCTTATTGGCTTCTCCCAAGTGGCCAATGCAAAAACCCTTTGCGTGAATCCGTCTGGCAAGCATGGCTGCTATTCGACCATCTCGGATGCGCTGAGCCATGCCGCTGCCAATGACACCATCCATGTGGGTCCAGGGACCTACAACGAAGAGGTGGACGTGACTTTTCCTGTTTCCATTATTGGAGCAGGTTCGCATTCCACGATCGTGGACGCAACCAATCTCGCCCACGGCTTCTTTGTCGACGGCTATGACAACCCAGGCCTCAATGACGTGACCATCGCTGGATTCACGGTCCGCTATGCGTTGTATGAGGGCATTCTGGTGGTGAGCGCGTCCGATGTCACCCTCCGGGACAACAAGGTCGAGAACAACGACCAGATTCCGGGCATTCAGTTCACGGGCGACCCCACGGGTTGTCCCAATCAGCCCGGCAACGGCATATACGAGACGGATGAAACCGGCGATTGCGGCGGCGGGATTCACTTGGTGGGAACCGCCAATTCGATTGTGTCCCGCAATTTCGTGAGCGGCAACTCGGATGGCATTCTCATCAGCGACGAAACCGCGGAGAGTCATGACAACCTGGTCACGCACAATATTTTCAAGGACAACCCATCGGAGTGCGGCATCGTCATGGCTTCTCATCCGCCAGCCGGACACACGAGTCCTCCCTTCGCTCCGCATTATGGGGTGGACCGCAACACCATTTCCAATAACATCTCCGACCACAATGGCGTCAGCGTGGGCGGCGCCGGATCGGGTTTGTTCACCGATGGCGCAGGGCAGGGACGCGTTTCCGGAAATGTAATCATCGGAAACACTCTGACGAACAATGGGCTGGGCGGCGTCGCACTGCACACCCATGTGGGTCCGGCATTCGGACTGCCCGCGGATGACATGTCGAGCAACAAGATTCTCGACAACTTCATCGCCGGCAATCTCGCCGATGGAGACGATACCGCTACTCCGGGCCGGGTTGGGATCAACATCAACAGTGGTGGCGGCGGTTCGCCCGTGATCGGAACCGTCATCTCCGGCAACACCATCCGCGATGAAGATATTGACGTTGCCGTGAATACGCCGGCTGAGGTCGATGTCCACCTGAACGATCTGCTCGGGCACAAAATTGGGGTGGGCAACGTTTGTGCTTTCGATCATGCGTCCTGCACCGGCACCGTCGATGCCACCCAGAACTATTGGGGATGTCCCATGGGCCCCGGTGGCCCGGGATGCTCGACCGTCAGCGGACCGAATGTGCGGTACATCCCCTGGTTGAGAACGCCAATCAACGACAGAGATGAACACCACCACGGCGACGAATAAAGCGCAAGCGGTGCTCGGTTCTACGCAGGGAGTCGAGCGCCGCATTGTTACACACCGTTGAGATCGATCCCCGCCCTGCGCACGTTTCAATTCCTATTCCAAACCGATCATCGCGCGTCCGTTTGGCGCGAGATCTTCCGTTTTGTTATTCACTCCAGTGATGGCAGAGCGGTTTGTCGTGCTGCTAAACCCGCCGCGCTTGAGATGAGACTCGATCTCACCTTGAGACGCGTCCTTCATGAAGCTCGTCTAATCATTGAATGGGCATAGCTAAGCTGCTGAAAATTCGTTCGCTTAGGTGCTAATCCTTCCGTTCCGCAAGATGGTTCTGCCCTTGCTCCATATTTTTGCGAACCGCGGATTTCCGGCTCCCCACAGCTCTTTCTAACCGGGAAGAGGGGGAGCCCAACCGCA
>QHVR01000013.1 GCA_003223595.1 Acidobacteriota bacterium | reverse complement strand
GGGGGCCTGGGGCGCAGTTTCCCCGGCGGAAGCGGATGAAAGCGTAAATCAGGCGCAGAAGGATTTTGTGGTCGACTTTCTGTTAGAAGCGGAAAAGTACCTGGAGAGCGGCCGACATCAGAGCGCGGCGATCCTGGCCGGCGATGCGCTGGAGGACGCTCTGCGAAGACTATGCGCGACCAATTGCGTGACTGTCTCGGCAAAGGCAAGTGCCGAAATCATGAATGCGGAGCTGGCCAGCCGAGGGGTTTACGACGATCAGATGAAAGGGCGTTTGCAGCGAGCGGCGACTTTATCGGATCAGGCGAGCTGCGGCTTGTGGTCGGACTTTTCGAAAGACGATGTCGGACTCATGCTGGCCGAAGTTCGCGCTTTTGCCGCGGAACACGCCACCGTATAGCTGATATCGCAAAGTATTTTCGAAAGCGGGGCACACCAGAAGTGTAGATCCGAGACTGGTTCTTCGTTGTCGGTCAGCCGAGCTATTAACATCCAGACATCGCATATCAAGCCTGCTCCGGCTTTAGTGGGCACCCGGCAAAGGAGGGGTTGAATGGGGCACCCGCCGTTCTAATCCTTTTTTTTGCGGCGCTGGCTGCGGCTGTCGCATTCTTCGCGGACCTTCTGGTACTTGTCGGCGAGTTTTTGCAGTTCATCGTCGGAGAGATGCTCGATGTCGATCATCTCGTTGTGTGCCTGGTCGATGGACTTGATGATCTCGTCGAGCTTCAGGTGGATGGCGCGGGCGTCACGGTTCTGGGTGTTCTGGATCAGGAAGACCACGAGGAAGGTGACGACGGTGGTGCCGGTGTTGATGATGAGCTGCCAAGTGTCCGAATAGTGGAAGTACGGGCCCGAGACAAGCCACAGGGCGATTATCAGCAGGGCGGCGAGGAATGCCCACTTCGAGCCGACCATGTTGGCGGCCAGCGTGGCAAAGACGTGAAAGCCTTTCTCCGGGTTGGTCCCATTTCTAGCCATGCTCCCCACTATAGAGAGATCATTCAGGGGACAGTAGCACGGAATATGGGGCGCTATTAATCGCCGAAGAACATAGCGTGAGGGAAATCCCCACTCAAGCCAAAAGCGCGCTTGAATGGGGCACCGCTTGATCCGTGGCGCGGAGACGTGCCACCTTCCGTCTTCAGTCGTGGGGAGCGGAGATGCTAGTTAGGAAAATCTCTTGATGTTGGGAGCACCCATGCCCAGCCTCGAAAAGCACGAAAGCTGGGGTAACCGGGTCGCCGTTTCTCCGGGATCTGCCCGGCAGTTTGTCTCTTCACAACTGTTAATGTTCCCGAGATGAACGTTTTCGTACATCCACCACCGCGTCCGCTGCGGCAGGAGGCAGACCACGCCCAGTCCACAGTTACCTGCACCGGAGTTCCCGCAGAATCGTTACCGGAGGCCGTTCCTTTTACCTTCACATCGGACTGATTGGTAAAGTCCGCCGTGCCGCTGAAGTTGGTGAAATCTGCGGTCGTGCCATCCGGAAGGGTGTAGGAGAAGTGGTCATTAGTAAACTGCCAGGCGGGACATTCTCCGTAATTGCATGCGCCGCCCATGGAGTCCGGAGACGCGAAACTTCCCGCGGGTTGCAAGGCTGCCGTGACCGCATTCAGTGAACTCACTTTTCCGGAGTTTGATTGATAGGTCGTGGTGGAATGTGGTTGAGGGTCCGTACCCGAGGCTGGCTGCGATCCCGTAGCGGAAGTTGGTTGAGTGGGCGTAGCTGAACTTGGTTGAGAGCTTGTAGCGGGAGTTGGTTGATGGGTGGGAGTGCCGCATGCACCCAAAAACATCAGCAGAACCAATACAGGGAGACCGTTGCGCATTTTGGGTCACCTTTCCGCTGCATCACTCCAGGCGCTTGCCTGGCAATCGACGTGGCGACGCCATTGCGCTCCTATTTTGGAGGAGTCATAAGCTCCTATGAAATAGGCTCATTCCTGATGGACAGCAAGAAAAGTGCTGTAGAACCTTGCGGAGAGCACTAGATACACGTGGATTGAATTGATGCCACGAAGATCAACGTGAAAATCTGATGGCGTTCAGATTATGAATCCGACCCAGTAGCTCTACATTTCAAAAGGCACCGCTATGGCTAAAGCCGGCCGATTTCATAAGGGCCTAATCGCAGCGGTGAAACCGCTGCGCCACCCAAAGGTGAATTTTTACGTTTAGAAGTTGAACTTGAAAGCTAGTTGCACCTGCCTTGGTCCCACCGAGGTGTAAAAAATCTTGCCGAAGCTGTCGTTGTCCACGGTTGTGTTTGGCGTTCCGAAGACAGGATGATTCAGCGCATTTTGGGCCTCGAGGCGAACTTCGAAATTCATCTCCTCGCGAATGTAGAACTGCTTTCCTACGGACAAGTTCGTGGTGAAGGACCACGGGCTGCGAACGCTGCCCAGCGCACGGGGAGCGTTGCCCAGCGTGAAATCGGCTGGACGTTGGAAGATGGTGTTGTCGACGAAATAGTTATCCATGAAATTCGAGCCATGGTTGCGCTTGGGCGTCCCCACGATGTTGGGGCGCTGCGTGCCATAGGTGGGAATTGGATTTCCGTCTTCAACGTCGAATGTGAGCGGCCGTCCATCCGCGATACGCCAGATGCCGTTCGTCTTCCATCCGCCGATGACGAATTCTGCCCAGCGCGGCATGTTGCCGAGGAACGCGCGGCCGCGCCCGAACGGCAGATCATAGCTGTAGCTCAACTGAATCACGTGTGGAATGTCGAAGGTCGAGAGGCTACGCTCGAGCCACGGCTTATTGGGATCCTGCAAGCCGGAGAAACTGCCCAGCCAGGTGACGTTGTCGTCTGCCTGGGAAGAGTTATCGATGGACTTCGACCACGTGTAGGTGGCAAGGAACTGCAGGCCGTTGGAGAATCTTTTTTCGGCGAGCAATTGCAAGCCGTGATAAATGGAACTGCCAATCATCTGCGGTTCCGTAGTTACTCCGGTGAACTGCGGATAAGGAAGCAGCAGCTGAAAATACGGGATCTGGTCGAAGTTGCTGCCTAAGGTGCTGTTGGGATCGGTGATGGAGGTAGCGAAGGGATTGTCCACCAAGTTATTCAGGCAGGCGATGGTGAGGCCCTGACATGGGTCCGCTGCGTTGGGATCGCCGACGGGCAAACCTTCCACCCAGGGACCTAAGTGGTTTCTGTAATTGGAACCGCTGAAAGGCAGGTGGGTTCCCTTCTTGCCGATATACTCCGCGTTGATCAAGATATTGCTCGGCAACTGCCGCTCGATGCCAAAGCTCCAGCTCTGCTCATAGGGAGTCTGGTTCGCACCGGCAGTGCGCAGCGGACCGTTCGCGTCGAAGCCAACATCGTTCATCAGGCCGAGCTTATTTCCCGATGGCTGAATCAATCCGTTGGGGAACGGATTGCTCAGGTGCGCGTAAGGAGTGGCGTGATTGGCGGGATTGGCGGTGATCACGTTGGTGTATTGGTTGAAGCCCTGGCTGCCGTACGGGGCGACGCCTGTTACGCCGGAGCGGGACTGTCCGTAATACATGCCGTAACCGCCGCGGACTACCGTTTGCGGAGCAAACTGGAAAGCAAAGCCGATGCGGGGCTGAATGTCGTGCCAATCGGTCACATAGTTGGTGCGCTGTCCGGAAGATACGAACACCTCGCCGCCCTTCAGGGGAAGGTTTACCGGATTGCCAGTCACTGGATCGGTGTAGGTTACGCTGCCACCGTTCAAGGGGCTCGGGGCGTTTGGATCAAACCAGTTCTGCCGGTTGTAGCGATCGGTGCGCGGCAGCGTGACGTCATAACGCAAGCCGAGATTCAAAGTAAGTTTGGACGTGGCTTTCCAGTTGTCCTGCACGAAGAAGCCGTACTGATAGTTGGTGGTGGCAGGCCGGAACTGGATCTCGTAATTCGAGCCACCCTCGTTGCCGGCATCGCCCTGCGTGAACATGCCCATCATGAAGCTGGCCATGGGATCGCCACCGCACACGTCCTGACCGCTGGGGCACGCGTCGGAGCCATCCTGGTTGAAGCTGAACTTGCCGAGCGGAGAGTTGGTCTGGATGTAGTTGATCTGGTGAATTCTGCCGTCGAAGCCAAACTTAAACTCGTGCGAGCGATGAACCTTGTCGAGCGTGATTGAAAGTTGTCCGGTATCTTGGCCCAGCCGGTAGTTGCCGTAAGGGTCCGTGCCGATGTTGGCGTATCCGGCGCTGGCGTACTGGTCGATGAAGATCGCGGGAACACCGTTGAACCCATTGCTCTGCAAGTACGAGGGGAAGCCGAGGGCACCCAGCGGGTCATTCTGACCGTGAGGGTTGTAGGACTGGATGTGCCAGACTCCGCGGGTGAATCCCAACGTCGCATTCAGCAACAAAGTGGGACTGAACGTATGCGTGTCGGTAACGGCGAAGAGGTGGGCGTTGGACCAGCCCGGGCCGCCCTTGCAGGGATCGGCGTAGTTCTTGAAGCAGTCCAGGCCCGAGCCCGCGGGATTATATTGATACGCAAACTTCGCGCTCATCAAATTGTTCTCGGTCCAGCGATGGTCAATTTTCAAGTCGAACTGGTCGTTGGACCGCTTGCTTGCACCGGAGCCGAACCAGTTGTTGTAGATATCCCCGCCGGAGACATTTGCTGCGGGAAATAGAGCCATCATCTTCTGCGCGACGGGATCAATCAGATTGCCTGGTACGGGAGAAGCCGGGCCGGGGCTCGTATAGGTTCCGAGATTATTGAAGGGAATAAACGTGCTGCGCAGGATGCCTCCGGCACTGGAGTCGTAAACCCCGGAGTAGGGATCCCAGATCTGGCCGGCAGCTACGCTGCAGGCGCCATTGGTATCGAACGAGCCTCCTTGTGCGGCACACACCTCGCCGAAATCGCCCGTGCGCATGGAAGCGGTGGGGACCGCGCCGTTCGCGGTGCTCAATCCTGAAGAGCGCAAGCCGTCATAGTCGACGAAGAAGAAAGTCCTGTTCTTGATGATGGGACCGCCAAAGGTGAATCCAAAATTGTTGCGGCGCAGTGGCGGAATGGGATCGCCGTTACGATTGGCGAACCAGTCGTTGGCATCGAGGCTGTCATCGCGGAAAAATTCGTAGCCGCTTCCATGAAACTTGTTCGTGCCCGAGCGCGTGATCATGTTGACTACGGACCCGCCGGAGAAGCCGTATTCCGCGCTGAAATTGGTTTGCTGAACCTTGAACTCCTGCACGGCTTCGGGGGATGGCAGGTATGTGGCCGCCGTGATGCCGCCATTTGGTTCCGAATTGGTGGCTGAAGCGCCGTCGGTCAAAATGTCGGAGGTCGATCCGCGACTGCCGTTGGAAACGAAGTTGGTTCCGGTGCAATCGGCGCCGCACTGGTCATCCATCTCGGTAACACCGGGAGCCAGAGAGGTCAGCGCGACGACATTGCGGTCAATCAGCGGCAGATCGTTGATGTACCTGCGATTCACCACCTGCCCAGTTTCGGCATCCTCGGTCTGAATGGCCTCGGATTGCGCTCCCACTTCCACCGTCTGGCTGGCAGCGCCGATCTTCAACTTCAGGTTCGTCGTCGCGTTCTGGTTTACGTCGACCTTGAAGCGGACACTGCTGACTTTGGCGAAGCCCTTGGCGTCGGCCGAAACCGAGTACAGTCCCGGAGCTACCGATCGGAACAGATAGCGTCCGCTGCTGTCGGAAGTCGTAGCGAAGTGGAATCCCTTCTCTTCATCAAGGAGCGTCACGCTGGCGCCGGGGATCACGGCGCCGCTCGCGTCCGTTAGTTCGCCGCTGACGGTTCCGAAGTAGGCCTGGGCACAAAGCAGCGATGGCATCAATAAAGCGCTGGCGATCAGAAGAGTGCAGAAAAGAAATTGCGAAATACGCCGGGAGCGAAACTGGGACGCTTGCATAGGAAACTCCTGATGCGTGGCCGGAACACGAGGATCACGCCCCGAACACAGATGTAATTCGCTGACATCCTACACAAAAACTATGCGCACCGTCATGCAAAAATGCAGGCCAGAAACGTTTTAATACCGATTTATTTTCTTGAAGGTCAGCGGGGAATGGTGCTAACGGGTTTGGGGAAAAGGCGCCGGAGATTGGTTTCCCCCCCCGGCGTTTGAAGTCGCGACAAAACAATGCAATGACCAGCAACAAAGGGTCGAAGGCTTGTTCGATAGGAACATCGTACCCTGCGCCACAGTTCCCCAGCACAAAAACCATCTTTCCCAAGCTAGTCAGGTCCGCATGTTCTCTCTGGCTCACTAACCGAGCGCGAATTAGTCCAGTTTGGTAGCCGATTCAGGAAGAACTGCGACGAATTAAGCTGCCTCATCTTCCCGCTCAATCCAACGTGAGAACCAGGAACTCTCGAAGGTGCGATAGTCCTCGGGCTCAAACGCCGCGTCAGGGACAAAATCCGCGATTTCTGCCGGGACTGTACTGTTGGATGGTGATGGTTCCAGCGGCAGCTTTTCGAACCTGGATGCATCCCGTACGACGCTGCCATGGCCGTTCGCTAGTAATTTGCGACGCTCGCTTATCGCCGTGAGCCTTTTAATTTCAGAGAATGTGAACCAGAGTCCTCCGGTTATCAACAGCGCTGCAGTGACAGGAAGCAGGATCATGTTCAAATCATCGCTTCGCCGGGCAACATTGGGCGGCTCCACGCTGAATTCGGCTGGCACGATGTCGCTAGCCGCCTGCTTCTGGCGAATTGCTGGCAGCGGTGGATCAGGAACTCCCCAATCGGGCGGATACAGGGTGAGATATAAATAAGCATCCGCAACTTCGTCTTCACGTAAATAGTTAAAGACCGGCATTCTACCTCTCAACAGCGATGGCGGCGTTCCCATCATGATCGGTGCACCGCTCCTGA
>QHVR01000761.1 GCA_003223595.1 Acidobacteriota bacterium | reverse complement strand
TTCGTTCCAGGATGTCGTGCATTGGCATCTCGAGCATGGCATCAATGAGCGAGAGCAGTCCCAGCAGGAACAGATCAGAGTTGCCATGGGGCACGGCGGGTGCCAGCAGCTCTCCGAACCGCCCACGCACCAGCGCGGATAGTACCAGGTCGCTGGGGCGGTCTTGGCCTGCTCCCACGGTCGCCACCAGGCGTACCCAGCGGCGCAGATCTCGTTCTCCTAAAATCGTGAGGGCATGGCGGACCGAGTGAATTTCGCTGCGGAAGCCGAACATGCTTGAATTCAGGTAGCGCAGCAGTCGGTAGCATACCGAGGCCTCAGTCTTCACCAGGTCCTCGAGCGCGGCCAGATTCAGCTCTGTCCGCGAGACCTCCTGCAACATGCGCAAATAGTTCAGCCGGTTGGCGGGCACATCGCGGGTACTGAGAATTTCCGGACGCCGGAAGAAATATCCCTGGAAATAGACAAAACCCTGATCGCGGGAGTGCACGAATTCGGATTGCGTTTCCACTTTCTCCGCCAACAAGCGGCAGCGGCGCGGGCCGAAATGCTGGATCATTTGCGCGCGCTGCTCTGGAGTCGTGAGCTGCATCTCGACCTTAATGATGTCGGCAATCTCGGTGAGCTTGTGACGGCGATCGTTGGCTACGTAATCGTCCAGCGCTAGCGTGTAGCCCGCCTCTTTCAGGCTGCGGCAGGTCGCCAGAACCTCGGAATCATCCGGCACCGATTCCAGAATCTCGACCACCGTGCTGGCTGCGGGCAACAAGGTCACCAGTCCCTTCATCAGCGTGTCGCGGGTGCAGTTGACGAAGGCACGGCGGCCATCGCACAAGACATCCAGGCCCATGAGCAGCGAGCGATCCAGGGTGGCGCGGGAAGCCTGGTCGGGATCGCCGTGAAAGGAGTTTTC
>QHVR01000760.1 GCA_003223595.1 Acidobacteriota bacterium | reverse complement strand
AAACTCCAGTGGATATTCGGGTTTCCGCAGAGTGGCGGCTTCCGGGTCAGCATCCAGCAAAAAAGCGAGATCCGGTTTGGGAATAAACATTAGCAGCAAGCGAACGTAGAAACGGATCATCCGATTCTGCAAGGGGAGATTTGCCAATTCGTCATAAATGTAACGATCGAACACGATGAAATCCACGCCGGAGTCTGCGCTGCGTGCCACGACACTGCAGAGGCTGACTGCGTCTAACAAGTAGAGCAGCAGCCGGAAGGAAGTGAGATACCAGGAGCGAACGTTTTTATCGCGACGCACAATGGGGTTTTCGGGGCTACCCACTCCTTTGTCGCCGTTGAACGCCTTGAGGCTGGCGTGCTCGCGAAATCTAGCCAGAGCGACCACGTCATCCCAGAACGTAAAAAGCGAGACCTGCAATCCGGATTGCCGCAGATGACCGCAGAAAGCCTCAATCTGGGTGCTCTTGCCCGCACCATCAATCCCCGAGAAGCTCACCAACTTGACGCTGCTGATTCCCATAGCTCGGTTACTCTCTCATCGTCGGTAAAACAGAAATCGTCAGTGCGCGCCCGGGGGCTTACTGGGTGTCGCTTGGGTTAAAGCGATCACCGTGCCCACGGCCGCGCCGGCTCCAAGGATGGCGCCCACTTTGATCACCAGCGTACGAACGCGATGCTGCTTGGCAGGCGCAATTGCGATTCCTGCGGGTTCGGCTGCCGTAATGCCGCTCACTCTGGGTGCTTCCGCGGCTGCAGTTCCCACTGGACGTTGCAGTTTCTGATTAGTTTGGGTGTCGATTGGCTGGTTGCCGGGCGTATTCGCCTGCGGGCTGGCGGCTGGTTGCGTCTGGGTGGCCGTGGAACCATTCTGCTGGTTCGCAGGACCCTGCTGTTGCTCTCGAACTGCACTCGGGCTGTCGGGGAGTTCTGACAGCGCGGCGTATGTAAGCTGCGGCGCGACTTGGGCGCTAGCAGCCGCCGGCTTTTGGGCAGTCTTCTGCGCCAGTGGATTTTCTTGAGCTTGAGATATTGTTGTAAATGGTAGATCCAGAGCAACGATCGCGAACACGGCACAGAGAAGACCCCGACTCAACGAGCCCATCGACTCCTCCTGATTTGTAACCGCTTAGCTTGCTTCCTTGACAGCTCTTAGATCACCAAATACGGCGCTGTACCACGGGGTGTCTTGAGAAACCGCGTCGACCGGAAGCGCGTTGAAACTGCGCACGGCCTCGTCGGACGTGGGGTAAGCCTCGAACACGCGCGACACTCGCATCAACTCCAGAATGACCTCGGATTCCGGAGACAGGGCAGCCAATTTCAGATCTCCGTCGCGTTTCAGGGTCTCTTCCAGGCACTGCAGCAACGCCTCGACTCCAGCACTGTCGATGGAGCGCACCTGGGAGCAGTCGAGAACGATTCGCGGACGATTGGACTCAAGCAGCGGACCCAATTCCTCCATGAAATTCCGAACTTCTCCCGCATTGAATTGTTCCGGCACTTGCATCACCACCACAGGCCCGCTGGTCAACATGTTTTTTACCCCTTTTGAGATTTGCTGCTTCACTATCCAACTCTCCCTTCGGAGACAGTGTTACTGCCCTTTCCTCGGTACAGACGACATGGCTACGTTGCGGACTTTGAGACTTGCCAAAAAACTGCCGTCCACACCCGAACGACCTCTGTTATCCCGGATCGGCCGGAGCACGACCGGATCGCTGATTTTCAGGCTCACCCCGTGTTGCAGGTGCAGAAGATTGTCGCCATCAACAATCGAATGCGACAGGTCAAGCCCAATGCCTACGTACGTGTTCGATAGAACCGTGCTGTCTTCAATCACGGTTCCATAGTCCACTTTTGCGTTGCTCTCCACATTGCTCCCTCGCGTGATCAGGCACTGATCGGCGATCTTGCTCGCACGCCCGATATACACAGGAGCAACCAACCGCGCAGTACGATCCACTTCAGCTCCGTGTCCCAGCCAGATTCCCGGCCTTATTTCCGTGCCTTGCGGGCGGAAATGGCAGCGGGCTCCAAGCCCATCGGTAATCAGCTGCCGCAAATCCCGGGCGCTCTCCAGCCGGTTTACGTAGCCGGACACGAAGTACCGGGCCGGATCTTCCGATTCCAAACAGCTCACCAGCCCGTCGTTCTGCGCAAAGATCTCCGGATCGACAACCCACACGTCTAAGCTTCCATCGTCACTCCAGGCCCGGGTCACCGCCTTGCCCTGGTCGCGATGGAACTGAAGCAAGTCCGCGGGATCAAACTCGACGTAGGCGCCGAGCCTGACCACAAGCACCGCTTCAGCACTAAAATTTGTGGCTTTTTCCCACGCCTTCTGCCACACGTCGTGTGCGGTAAAGAAGCCAACCTGCTCGTGTCCGATCACCGCCGAGGCGAAGGGGCTGCTGGCAATCACAGCCACC
>QHVR01000404.1 GCA_003223595.1 Acidobacteriota bacterium | reverse complement strand
CTGACTTCTTCTCCCGCAAAGATATGCTGCCCGGTCTTGGACCGGCGCCCCAGTTCATGGACGCCGTGTTCACACAGCAAGAAAAATCCCCGCCCGACGAGGCTTCCTCTTCGCAGGGAATCGTCATCTATCAGTTGCTGGCAGTGAAACCCGCAGCAACCCCCAGCTTTGAGGAAATCAAGAGCCGCGTGGAAGATGAATTCAAGAATGAGCGTTCGAATGTGCTGCTCACGCAAAAAGCGCAGGAACTCTCTGATCGCGCCAAGGCAGAGCACGATCTGAAGCGCGCCGCGAAGGAACTCGGCGCCACCATGAAGACCAGCGATCTCGTTGCTCCCGAGGGCCAGGTTCCGGAGGTGGGCTCTATGTCGGGACAGGCGGCGGTGGCGTTCACCATGAAGCCCGGAGAGATTACCGGTCCCATCAACAACGGGAGCGACGCCTCGGTGCTTCAGATCCTGCAGCTCGATCAGCCTTCGGAGGCCGAATATACCGCAAAAAAGGATCAGATCCGCGACCAATTGCTTCAGCAGAAGCAGCAGGAGCGCTTCGGACTATTCGTCAGCAACGTAGTCGACCAGATGACAAAGGCCGGCAAGATCCGCCGGAACGACGACGAACTCAAGGCGCTTAGCCGCAGCGGCAGCGAGCAAGGAATGTAAGCTGCTTCATGTCTTTTCCGCGTGCCGCTGGTATTCTGCTTCATCCCACTTCGCTGCCTTCGCATGGCGGGGTGGGAGATTTCGGCCCGGCGGCCTATTCGTTCATCGACTTCCTGGCCGCCGCGCGGCAGGGCATCTGGCAGGTGCTGCCGCTGGGGCCTCTCGGCTACGGGAACTCCCCCTATTCGGCCACTTCAGCCTTTGCTGGAAATCCCATTCTGATCAGTTTGGAACGGCTTGCGGATCAAGGCTGGATCGATCGCAAGCAAGTTGCGCGCCTGGATGCTGCGTCCGGTCCCGTCGACTACGATCGCGTGTTCCACCAGAAAATGCCTCTCCTGTTCGAAGCGGGAAGAGCGTTTCTGAGATCCGCTACGGGCGATTCTTTGCGCCGCTTCGAGTCCTTCTGTTCAGAAAATTCCTGGTGGCTCGATGAGTTTGTCCTTTTCGACGCCTTGCGCGCCAAGCACAAGTTGGCCTGCTGGAATCAGTGGCCCCACGAGTTGGCGCATCGCGAGCCTTCGGCTATGGCCGAGGCTCGTAAGGAATTGGCCGAGGACCTCAGGATACGCCGCGCCCTGCAGTTTGCGTTTTACCAGCAGTGGGGTGATCTTCGGCGCTACTGCCGCGAGCGGAACATCCGCATCGTCGGGGATGTTGCGATCTTCGTGAACCACGACAGCGCCGACGTCTGGATGCATCGAGAGTTGTTTCGCCTGAACGGCAATTTGGATCCGGAAGTCGTTGCCGGTGTTCCCCCGGATTTTTTCAGCAAGACGGGCCAACGCTGGGGGAATCCCCTCTACCGCTGGGATGTAATGAAAGAGCGCGGCTACCAGTGGTGGATTCAGCGCTTACGCTGGGCCACGCACCATTGCGACTACATCCGCCTCGACCATTTTCGCGGTTTCGACCAGTTCTGGGAAATTCCCGCGGGAGAAGTTACCGCGGTAAACGGCCGCTGGGTTGATGGCCCGCGCGACGACCTGTTTCTGAAGCTGCGGGAAGCTCTGGGCGGGTTGCCGTTCTTCGCCGAGGATCTTGGTTTCATTACACCCGAGGTGCATGCGTTACGAGATCGGCTGCAGATGCCGGGTATGGCTGTGCTGCAATTCGGGTTCGGCGATGAAGGCGCGCACATGTACCTGCCGCACCGTGCCGCAGGAAAAGTCATGTACACGGGCACGCATGATAACGACACGGTCGTCGGATGGTGGAATTCCGGCGCCGCAGATCACGAGCGCCGTAATGCCGACGCCTACGTCGGCCGCAGCGATGACGGTATCCATTGGGCGTTCATCCGCGCTGTGATCTGTTCACCCGCGAGTTTAAGCATCGTCCCACTGCAAGATGTTTTCGGTCTGGGCAGCGATGCCCGCATGAACACTCCCAGTCTGGACAACGGAAACTGGCGCTGGCGTTTCGAGCAATCGCAACTGAAGGATGAATTCGCCGCGAAATTAGCGCGGCTGGTCGAACTCAGCGATCGCGTCCCCAAGCAGTAGGCACTTTCCTATCCACTCCTGTTTAGCGCGCGCCGGGCAACCTACTTCGCCGGTCGCAAGCGAGTAGTTGCAGAAGGCAATCGACAAGCCTCCTCGCTATCTTTCAATACGGACTGGAGTTTGCTGCCCAAGACCCCGAGTTCTTCATTACTCAGCAACTGCTGCATGCGCTCAAACAAGAGGCGCTCCTCGGTCCGGACATGTGCGGAAAGGCTACGCGCGAGAACTAAAATCTCATTTGAAGATAGACCGTCCTCCTGCGTCTTGGTGAACATGGTGCGCAGGTTTGCGTGCTCAAAAATTAACTGCTTCACGAGTGCGTTCAACTCCTCAAACTTCTCCGCTGCAGGAAAAACAATCTGCTCCTCGGCGGCGAAATGCATCACGATTTCGCTCTCAACCAGCTGTACAATCTCCGCCTGCCACGCGCCAAGATCGTTCTGCGGAATGGGCGAGGCGCGCTCGATTCGTACGCACAACGCCAGCACGTGCTGATGCTGGTGCGATAACGGAATTAGGCTCTTGTCGCGCAGCATGTGCTAGGTCCTCGCGCTCTCCAGTTTGGCCTCTGTCTTCACGCCTTCTTCCGGAGTGAACTGGGCGGCGGGACGCACGGTGAGCCAATCCGTGCGTACGCGCTCCCATTCCTGGATCAGCATGTGGTTGGCTTCGAAGAGGCTGCGGATGCGATAGCGTTCCCATCCCGCAATCTCCTCCAGAATTGGCGCCAATACGGCCAGTGCGCTAGTGCTTAAAACGGTCCGTTTGGCGACCTGAGAGACGTTCGGCGCCTCGGAGACCGCGATGGTCAGCCCGTCCCGCGCGTTGATGTGCAACATGACGTGGATATCGGAACTGCCGTCACCGGTATACACGACGTGATCGGGCCCGGCCACCTTTTCGACCAATAGTTTGTCGAGCACGGCGACTTTTCCGTATCCCGCGGTAGCGCGAATGATCGTATCAATCTCGCCCGAAGGCTTGTAGCGAAACTCCGTGCCATAGATATGATCCGGAGGAACAATGTCCTCCAGCGCCGATCGGACAATCTCCACGGGCGCCGCAGAGAGCACATAGAAATCGAATTGATGCCCGTCTATGCCTGTATCGAGCAACTGATAGAGCAGCTTGATATCGCTTTTCAGGCGGATGCGCTTGCCGACTTCGCGCAGATGCTCTTTGCGAACCTTCTCTCGGAATTCAGGATCGTGAAGCAGTAAGTAGGCTAATTCCGCGCCCTGCTGCACCAGGTTGATTTTGGCCATCCCTTTGGATTTGCGAGCAAACTCCTCGGTCGGAATGCCGACCAGTTCGGCCAATACATATCCGGAATCATTAAACGTGAGCGTCTGATCGAAGTCGCTCGCGAAAATATATTTCTTCAGAATGTCTGCCATGCGATATTCGATTCACGCGTGCTGGCAACGCGCCATAAAAAGATTTGATTGCGGCCATGGCGCTCGCAAGTTACTGATTCTCAGCAGTTGCGCCTCAGTTCTGTGGCGGCACGCCAGGTTCCCTGCGCTTCTCTTCCGCGTCCACCGAATACAGCATGTAGTGATCGAAACTATGGCGGCGGTAGTAGTGATGTTTCCGGAAATCGAAATAAAGATCCGCGCTCTTGGGCAGCCACAGCGTCGTGTTCTTTTTGGGAAATGGTATCGGGCCATATTCCACAATCTGATGCTCGCTTATAAGTTGGATTTCTGGCATGGGCTTGACCATCTCGGCCTCGATGCGCGCGATCTGAAACTTATCAGCGGTAATCCATGCTCTTCCTTTCAGCGGTACCGGGTGCTCTTGGTTACCTAGCTTGTAGGCGTGCATGTGATTCGGACGATCCTCACGCTGCTGAAAGCGCACCAGCCACGTTGCCTGCCCACGCGATTCACCCAGTCCTTCACAGGTCATGGAAAACTCGTCGCGGCGATCAGGGTGGAACACCAGGGCCAAAGCCGCAAATCCCTGGCTGGCGATCTGATCGGGATAGCCCTGAAGCGTCAACTTCTCCGCACGGTATTCATCAACGTTCAAAACTCCGGGCTGCGGTTCGGTGATGGATGCGACGTAGTTGTATTTGCGCGTTTCCGAACGGACAGGGATGCCGTAGCTGTCGAGGGTTTGATGAAAGAGGTCCTCGACCGCGGCAAAACGCTCCACGTCATGCACCAATTCCTGCACGCGTTTGCCGGACTCTTCAATCACCCGGGCGGAAGGGCAGACGACCCCGACCGCGGTGGGAACTTTGGTTTCATCAATGCCGGGCGGCTGCCACGGTTTTATCGACAGTACTTCGGCCGGGAGTGCCGCAAGTGGATCGACTCCCGAAATGTGTACTGCCGGGATGGAGGGTGTATTCGCCGATGCAATCAGGGTATGTTCCTGGATCTGTACGATCAGGCTCCGCACCTGGGGTGCGATCGGGCTACGAGGCGTGCTCTGCAGGAATGTATTCAGAGCCTGTATAGCTTCCTGATCGCGGCCCAGCCCGGCCAGCGATTCTCCCCGAATCAACTGCGTGGAACTGGCTGCGGCTTGCCCCTTCCTGATTGCGAGCTCGGATTCTTCCAGAGCTTTTTCGTAGCTCTTCTGGTGAAGATGGGCGTCGGCGAGCAAACTATGCGGGAGCCAAGGCTCCGGATCCACCATCAGCGCCTGCTCCAGCACCGATCGTGCGGCCGCATAATCTTGGCGCTCAAGTTGCGTTCGTCCCAGAAGGGCGAGCGCTTGACCGTTCCGTGGATTTAAAGTTGCCGCAGTGGTTAGGTAGGTCGCAGCCTTCGGTAAATCCTTCTTCTGGTAATACAGGTACCCGAGCAGGAAATTCAGCTCTGCGCTGGTGGGAGCCAGCTTATACGCCTCGTCCAATTGCTTTTCGGCTTTCGCGAACTGTTGCGACTTGAGCAGCGAAATTGCGTGCTTGGCTTCTTTGCGGGCCTTGGGAGAGATGATCGCTTCCGCCACGTCAAGATTAAGCGCCGCGGGATCCCGCTGCAGCACGATCTCCATGTCCAGTGGCCGGTTCGAATCCATAACCTGAAGATCCTTATGCTCGGTGAGATAACCCACAGCACTCACATCAAGGCCATACCTTCCCAAACGAACGTTGGTGAAGAATGCTTTCGCCCTATCTTCCGTCGTTGTCCAAATTGTCGATTGATCCGAAGCATTGACGAGAGTCACCACCGCCTGTCGATCAAGCAGGGAAGTATTGCGTTGAGCGAAAACGTGGAAGATGAGTACGGCGGTGCCCGGGTCGGTGCGATAGGAGGTGATCGTCTCCGCGACGCGGCCCGGCTCGGCGGTTGGATCGATTTGCCGCTGAGCAACCGCAGCACCAACCAGCCAACATGCGAGAAAGACAGCGGTGCAATAATGCTGCGCGGAGCGGTTCGTCATCAAGCTTTGCATCATAACGAAGTTCCGTGCAGAGAAGTTTGGCACAGGGCCAGCAGGCGGTCAATCAAAGCTCGCAACGGGGTAGACCACTGTTGGATGTTACGTTTTGGGCGCGCCCGGCGAAGGCTTCGTGACCGGAGGCGATTTTTCATCCTTGCCCGCACCCTCGCCGTCTCCGCTGTTTTTCACAATGTATTGCACGATTAGCGAAATGCGACGATTGGCAGGGTCGAGTGGGGCTTCCGGTTTGCGCAGATGCTGATCGGCGAAGCCGCGCACCTGCGTGATCTGGTCGGTGCGAATGCCGCTCGCTTGCATCACTCGCCGCGCCGTATTGGCGCGGTCAGCCGAGAGTTCCCAGTTGCCATACGTCGCCGAAGGGGCGTAGGGCTGTGAATCCGTGTGTCCCTCGATCGAGAGCTTGTTGGGCAGGCCGCCTAATTCTTGCGCCAGCGTGACCAGCAGTTGCTCGCCGTCCGGTTTTAGCTTCGTACTTCCGGTGTCGAAAAACGTTCCGCTGGCGGATTCGGAAAGCTCAATCCGCAACCCCTCGCTGGTGACCGTCATTTCGATGTGGTTCTTAAGATTTTCGAAATCCGCCATTTGTTGCATAGCGGATTGCAACTGCTCCTTGAGTTTAGGCATGTTGTCGCGGGTGAGGGTGAAGTTTTCTCCCGCTCCCCTCATGTTGGAACCGACTTTCTTGGACGTTCCGGTGGGATCCTTGAAGTATCCGCCTACCGCCTCCTGAACTTGTTTGCTGCTGTTCATGAGCCAAAGGACGATAAAAAGCGCCATCATCGCTGTCACGAAATCGGCGTAGGCAACTTTCCATGCGCCTCCATGATGGCCGCCGTGGCCTGCGGCTTTCTTGAGAATGATGGCCGGACGCTTGTTTTCCATGACGGTGGCCAATTAAAGCTTAAGAAGCCGTTGACGCCGCCGCTGCGGCCGATGCTGCCGGGGCGCGGCATGCCTGTTCCAATTCTTTGAATGAAGGTCGCACATGGCCGGGCACAGCGCGACGAGCCACCTCGACAGCCATGATCGGTGCGGTTCCTTTCAGAAAAGAAACCATCAGCACTCGCATGACGTAAAGAAATGCATGCTCTTCTTCGGCTGCCTTGCTCATGTTTGCGGCCAGAGGCCCCACCAGGCCATAACACAGCAGGATGCCGAGAAAAGTTCCCACCAGTGCGGCCGCCACTTTCTTGCCAATTTCTTCGGGCGGGCCGCCCAGAGCTCCCATCGTGATCACCACGCCCAGCACGGCAGCCACAATGCCGAGTCCAGGAAGCGAATCGGCCATGGTGGACAAGGCCGCAGTCGGTTGGCTCGCATCACGGTGCTGAACTTCGAGATCGAGATCGAGCATCTGGTCCAAATCAAATGCGTCTACGCCAGTAATCGCCATGCGAAGCGAATCGCAGACGAAATCCCGAACGTGATGGTTCTTCATGAACGTGGCATTCTTAGAAAATACTGCACTCTTTTCCGGTTCTTCGACGTCATTTTCCAGGGCCATCAGGCCGTCCTTGCGGGCCTTGTTGAGCAAGTCGTACATCATTTTCAGCGCATCGATATAGGTCTGCTTGCCGAACTTGGATCCGCTGAAAACTGCAACGATTCCCGCCGCGATCTTCTTGATAATGTGCAGTGGATTGGCGACCAGAACGGTGCCCGCGGCTGCGCCGCCGATAATGATCAGCTCCGCAGGCTGGAGCAGCACCATTATGTTTCCGTGCTCCATGAGATATCCGGCCGCAATGCAGCCGAACACCACCACGATGCCGATAATCGCAAACATGCTAACTCCCCGCTGATCCGCCCGCGCACCCGGCATCGCCCGGCACACAGCCCGATCCACCAGGTAACAACTTGTGCAGACGCTGCACGATCGATTCCACGGTGTCTCCCGACTCTGCTGCCGTCGCTACAATCAGCACAGGAAGGGACCGCCGCTCTCCCCACCACTCAATCCCTTCTGCCGCAAGCATCCGCCGAATTCGGGCTCTTAGAGCCTCCAGTCCTTCTTCCCTGTGTCCATCCACAAGAAGAAGGAATTGATCATCGCTCCAGCGCCCCACAACATCACTGATCCAGAGACAGCTCTCGACTGTACGCACCATGAGCCGAAGCAGAGAAGATGCTGCCTCGGTCCCCAGGCTCGCGCGGAAATGCGCCAGGCCCTGAACCTTTACCAGGAAAACCCAGTGGGAATAGTTGCCCGGAGACAAGGACGCCAAT
Source organism: Acidobacteriota bacterium (assembly GCA_003223595.1). Taxonomy (GTDB): domain Bacteria; phylum Acidobacteriota; class Terriglobia; order Terriglobales; family Acidobacteriaceae; genus Sulfotelmatobacter. The sequence continues at coordinate 15,171 of QHVR01000404.1, read as the reverse complement.
TTCGCTTGCAGGTGCGCTTGCATCATGGCGCGGCTGGCCACTCCGGTAACATGGTCCTCGTAATCAGGGCTGCTGGCGTTCCCCTCGCCCCTTTCCCGGCTGATTCCGGCTTGCAACTCCTCAAAAGTTGAGAGTGCTCCAATGATGGAACGATGCTGGTTGTAAACTGGCACTGCTCGGATTCGCACGGGGACTTCGTGACCGTCTTTGTGTCGAAGAAATCCACTCGAATCCACCGCCTGCGATGTTTTCATGGCACACGCCACGGGGCAGTGCTCATCGCAGAATTCGCATCCTGGCTGGTCGCAATGCAGCAGGGGTTCCGCGATGCAGGAATGCCCCAGGACCTCATGCCGCAGATGGCCGGTCACCCGTTCCGCTCCGCTGCTCCAGAAGACGATTCTTTTCTGCAGGTCCACCACGCACAGGGCGACCGGCACATTCTCGAGCATGTCACGGCAGATTTCAGCGTCCTCAAATGCAGCCATTTGCCTGGGCGCGAATCGAACGCGCCTGTGAGCTTTCATGGGCAGTCACAAGGAAAGACTTAATCCTCAGCGGCGCGGAGTCGGTCGCGCACACCAAAGGAAAGGCTGCATGTTCTTGCAGATACAGGGTGCCACTCTCGTGCAAGTCATGGCCGGGTTGAGCTATAGCCAGAAATCTGCAAGCGTTCTATTTTCGTTACTGACAGTTCTTGGGGGAGGGCTGCCCGGGCGCCCTGGATTTTTAAAAATCCAGGGCGCTCGTCATTGTGACAAGATTTTGCTCTATGGCTACGAGCGCGAGGAGTGAATCCCCGCAAGCGAGGCTTACTGTTGCGGATTCAGTTCGTCGAAATAGTGAAGTTAACCGTGATCTTCGCTTGCGTCTCCACGGGTTCCGCGCCTATGTAGTGAGGCTTGAAATGCCATTGTCGTACCGCTTCCTGTGCGGCTCCGGCCAGAATAGGCGGGCCGCTCACCAGCCGGAGTTCCTGGATCAGCCCGTCGCGACCGATCACCGCCAGCATGATCACTGAACCTTGAACTTTCATCTGCCGTGCCAAGGTGGGATACCCCGGCGTAACCGAATGCGTCACCAGATCGGCGGCGTTCGCGGATACCTCAACGTGCTCCGCGGCTTTGATCACCTTAGCCGGCTCCGGCTCATTCTCTACCGGAGCGCTGCTGCTCGCTTTCGATGGCGCCGCTCCCCGCTGTAAATCGACTTTCACCGCGTTGCTTGCCGGGCGGAGGTTGCGATGCGTATCTCCGGCGATCACCTCAACATCCAGCGGTGGCAAAACCGTCCTCACGGTCGTGACTGCCGGACCTGGCTCCTGCGGGATCTCCGGCTCAGGTGCTGCACGGTGATGCGCTCTCGCTTTCGCCCCCACTGGCGCCTGCTTCGGCGGCACAGGGCTCGTCGAAGCTGCCGAGACGGGAGACGTTGGGTCTGGCTGCTCTTGAACCAGTTGCTGGTCTGGAAACCAGAAATCGCGATCATGATAAAGGACAGCGGTTAATGCGATTACAAGCATGATGAAAGCGGCCACCATCATGCGCTGCTGTTTTATGGCATTCGCGTTCGGCGAAGCGCTTTGCGGCAGACGACGAACCGGAGGAATCTGCTTGCGGTCGTGCATAATGATCCAGACTCAAGGCGTGAAACCTTGTGATTATCGCCTGATCGGGGGGCAAAAAACCAGCAGAAACCGCGTGGCTCGGCACTTCCGGCCCATTGCTTCGCCCAGCCCGCAGGCTCGTGGTATGGTGTCGTAACTTTCTGCGGAGCCCTGAATCAGATTAGCGAGAAATCAGGCCGGAAAACCATTCATGGAACCCGAACCCAGGAAATCAGTTGCAAGCGAAGACGGAACCGCGACTCCCGCGGCGAACGAAGCGGCCGGGGAACGCGCTGATTCGTCTTCCTTGGCGCTCAAAGGGCGAGAAGTTGTACGGAGTGTTGACCCGGCTAAATTTTCCCAAATATCGCGCCGGGAACTGCTGAAAGTTGCTCCTGTTCTGGGACTGGGGATTTTTGCCGTCCCCAAGGTACAGCAAGCTCTGCTGAAAAAGGGATTGGGATTCAGTGACTGGGCCTCCGCACGCCTGTTTCGGCGCGGACATCACGCCGTCACCTATGCCGACGCAGATCTCACGCCCGTCGATCAATTTCCCATCAATGACTACGATGTGGACGATCCTGGAGTCAATTTGGAGAATTGGACTCTCACGGTGAGTGGCGCCCTGCAGAAGCCCGGCGAATACCGCCTCGAACAGGTTCAAGCGCTGCCCAAGTTCCGCCAGAATACTCGGCACGTCTGTGTCGAAGGCTGGGACGTGATTGGCAGATTTGGCGGCGCGCGTTTTTCGGACTTCTTGAACATGATTGGTGCGGATACTTCCGCGAGTTACATCACGCTCGCCTGTGCCGACGACTATTACGAGTCTCTGGACATGGCGACGGCCCTGCATCCGCAGACGCTCCTGTGTTACGAGATGTACGACCGCCCGCTGACCCGTGAGCACGGCGCACCTTTGCGCCTCAGCGTTCCAACCAAGATCGGCTACAAGCAGGCGAAATATTTGACCGCTCTGACAGTCACTAATGTTCTGAGTGGAAAGGTTGGCTACTGGGAGGACCAGGGATACTCGTCGTTCTACGGCCTCTAGGAATTTTTGAGTTTGAATCATATGAGCAGCACAATTCTCGAAATCATCCGGACCAAAGGCGACGAGACGGAATCTGTGGGCCGCGCCGCGTATGAGCATCCGTTACTCGTGCGCTGGTGCCACTGGGTCAACGCCGTATCGCTGTTCGTGCTTGTCGGCAGCGGATTGCAGATCTTTCGTGCCTTCCCCAGTTTCGGCGCGAAGATCCCGCAGAACGATCTACTCCACTGGCCCAAAGCCTTCGCCATCGGAGGATGGCTGGGCGGCGCCTTGCAATGGCACCTGACCTTCATGTGGATTTACTTGGCGAGCGGACTGGTTTACGTCGCATACCAGATCTTCAGCGGCAATTACGGACAGGTTTTGTTCACGCATCGCGACATTCCCGGCGTCTGGCCCATGGTGAAGCACTACTTCTTCCGGGGCGGGAAGCCGCCCGCGACAGAGCCTTACAACGCGCTGCAGAAACACGCGTACACGACGGTCATCGCACTGGGAGTGCTCTCAGTCCTAACCGGTCTAGCGATCTGGAAACCAGTGCAATTCTCGTGGTTGGCATGGTTGATGGGAGGATTTCACTGGGCGCGCTTGTGGCACTTCCTCGTGATGTGGGCCATGCTGGCCTTTGTGTTTGGACATTTGATCATGGTGGTTCTGCACGGCTGGAACAACTTCGTTTCTATGTTGACGGGATGGAAAAAGGACCCAGAGTACTGACACGGCGGGAGAGATGGCCGAAGCCAATGTCGTCGTGAACAACTCGGTGCAGGCGGGGACCAGTCATGAACTGGAGCTCATCGACCGGGTGCAGCGTGGGGAAAACTCATTATTTTATGAATTGGTCCGTCCCTACGAGCGCCGCGTCTTTGCCGCCGCAATGGCAATCCTGCGCAATGAAAGCGATGCCGAAGATGTCGCGCAAGAGGCAATGTTGAAGGCCCTGCGCGCGATTCGGCAGTTCCGGGCTGACGCGCGGTTCAGTACCTGGCTTATTCAGATTACGGTCAATGAGGCCCTCATGCGGCGGCGAAAAGATCGAAACGGGGTGATGGAAGCCATCGATGATCGTCGCGACGAGGAAAGCGATTACGCACCCCGTGATTTTGCGGATTGGCGAGAGATTCCCTCCGAGGCTCTGGAACGCAAAGAGGTTCGGCAGCGTCTCGCCCAGGCTCTGGCCTCCCTCGATCGCAAGTATCGGGAGGTTTTTGTACTCAGGGATATGGAGCAATTGAACATTCAGGAAACAGCCGACGCGCTAGGCATCTCGATCGCCTCCGTCAAGACGCGCCTGTTGCGCGCGCGTCTCATGCTGCGGGACCTTCTGGCCGCGGGTTGGGAGCAGGGCTGGTTCAGTCGCCTGCCGTTCGAGAAGGGAACCAAGCCATGGTGAACGACAACATCGTGAACTGCGAGCACGTGTGGCGCGAAATTTCGAACTATCTCGAAGATGACGTCGACGCCAGCTTCCGCTCCCGTATGGATGAGCATTTCCAGACGTGCTCGGCTTGCAGGTCGCTGCTCGAGGGAACGCGCAACGTGATCCAGCTTTACAGCGACGAGCGCATGATCGAAGTGCCCTCGGGATTCGGATCAAGGCTGCAACACCGGCTGGCTCAGAGCCGGCGAGCTCCGGGCAGAAGCTGGTCTCCATGGTCGGCCTGGCTAGTGCCTCTCGCCGCGCTGCTGCTGATTACCGGGGGAGTCCGCATCGCGAGTTCACGAACTGTGCCGCAGCCCTTGCTGTCGGCGCACGCACAGCCCGCGCGCAATATTCCACCCGACATGGTGGTGGTGGTATCTGCCGACGCCAAACAGTTTCATGTTCCAGGTTGCGAGTTCATTCACAACAAAGAGCGGGAAAGAACGCTGACCGCCAAAGAAGCCGTAGACCAGGGGTATGTGCCCTGCGTGCGATGCCTGCGGAAGTATCTGCAGACCGCGAGTGCGGGCCGGACCTCGCTTGAAATGGAAGCAACGTCGGAACCAGACATCGCCGGCCCCAAACAGGATGGGGGAGAGTAAAGCGAATCACGGGAACTCGCACGGCATAAATTAAAAGGCCCCGCCCGGTGCGGCCAAATCGCCGGTCGGACGAGGCACGCTCGTCGCCGCCTAGTTCTTCTTCATTTCATCTTTCTTCATGTCGTCGTGCTTCATATTGTCCTGCATGCTGTCGTGCTTCATGCTGTCCTTCTTCATCTGATCTTTTTTCGCCCCCTTCTTGCTCTTCTTGTCGCTCTTCATCTGGTCTTTATTCATCGTCTTGGGTTGAGCGTCGTTCTTCATCGATTCATCCTGTTTCATCTGGTCCTGGGCAAAGACCGTCATCGACATTGCCAGGGCACACGCCAGCGCCAGACTGCTCAAAAGCTTCTTCATGAATTCTCCTCGGTGAAATTGATGTGCGGCAGGTTTCTACCTGCGGGCCAACATGGGATGAACAACCCGGAGCAAAGTTACAACCGACGGACGCCCGCGGACCGGGGGTGAGTGTTTCGAGCTAGCAGGCTAGCTGGTCGCGCGTCAGTTTCAGCCCGTTCAAGTTTCCCAGGGCCGTTACAGCAACCGATTCAGTTTTGAAGAATTCATTGGCCAGCTTCGTCAGGTCTTCCGCGGTCACGGCTTCAATGCGCGCGATCAGTTCATCCAGGTCATAGAACCGGTCGAAATACATCTCCTGCCGCGCCAGGTTCGACATGCGCGAGGTGCTCGATTCCAGCGACAGCATCAGGCTGCCTTTCAATTGCGCCTTGGAGCGTTTCAGTTCTTCCTCTGGCACCGGTTCGCTCTTCAATTTGCGAAACTCGCTCACCACCGATTGCACGACTTTCGACGCTGAAGCCAGCGAAGTTCCGGCATACACGGCCAGGCATCCGGTATCGCGGTACGGATTGAGATCGCTGTAGATGGAGTAGGCCAGGCCTTGACGCTCGCGAATATTCTGGAAGAGCCGGGAACTCATACCTCCGCCCAGCACGGTATTGAGAATGTATCCCGCGTGCCGCTTCTCGTGGGCGATCGGATGGGCGGGCACCCCGATGCACAGTTGCACTTGCTCCAACGCCTTTTTGTTGCGCAGAGTAATACGCGAGATGATTTTGGGCGCCGACGAATGAAAGCCGTTGTTCATTGGCTTCATATGCTCGAACTTCCCGGTTACCAGTTCCACGAAGCGATCGTGGTCCAGATTGCCCGCCGCCGAGACGATGATGTTGCTGGGAGCAAATCGGTGCGTGTAAGCGTCGACCACCGAATCGCGTTCGAACCGCTTTACCGTCTCTTTCGTCCCCAGGATCGGCTTCCCCAGTGGATGGTCCTTCCAGAAGTTTTGGGTAAAGATCTCATGCACCAGGTAATCGGGGTTATCCTCGTCCATCTTGATCTCTTCCATGATCACCCCGCGCTCCCGCGCAATATCGCTCGCGTCAAACACGGGGTTGAGAACCAGATCGCTCAGAATATCCAGGGCCGTCGGCACATGCTCATCGAGCACTTTGACGTTGAAGCAGATGCATTCTTTGGCGGTGAAAGCGTCCATGTTCCCGCCAATGGAGTCGACCTGCCGGGCAATCTCTTCGGCCGTACGGCTCTTGGTGCCCTTAAAAACCATGTGCTCGATGAAATGCGAGATCCCATTCCATTGCGCATCTTCGTCCCGCGAACCGGTCTGCAGCCATACTCCGATCGAGGCCGAGCGGATGTGCTGCATCTGTTCCGTGATGATGGTCAGCCCATTGGGCAATTTTTGGCGACGAATGTTACGCGGTTCCTGAACCATGATTGCGGATCCTGCCATCCAACGGATTGGGTAAAACTCCAGTGAACCTGCGGCGGAGGGCCTGATCTATTCTGACATAGCGCGGGAAGGCGTGCGAGAATAGTTAATACATGTAGAATCAAAGAGTTGCAGATTGATGGTCGGGGCGTCGAGGGCTTCTCGAAGGTCCTTATCTGACTGCCAGCCGTCCTCTTAAACATTGCTACCATGAACCCGCTTCCACAAAACACTCTCCTCGGAATGGATCGAGCTGACCTCCTGTCGCTGATGGGCAGCTTGGGGGAGCCCCCCTACCGTGCCAACCAGATTCTTGACGCGGTTTACCGGCAGCGGGTTGATTCAGCCGACAAGATCTCGACTCTGCCCCAGCAACTGAGGGCGAAACTGGTGGAAGCGAGTGTTGTCGTGGGGCTGCCCCGGATTGAACAGAGATTCCTCTCGCAGGACGGGACAGTACGCTATCTGATCGGATTTCCCGACGGCCAGAGCGTGGAGACGGTCTGGATGCCGGAAGGGGACGGCGGAGAGGCGGATGAAGGACTGGAGACCATCAGTCCCGCAGACAGCAGTGGTCGGGGATGGAGTCGGGCCACGATCTGCGTCTCCAGCCAGGTGGGGTGCGCCGTAGATTGCCAGTTTTGCCTGACTGCTCTGCTCGGAGTAAAACGCAACCTAAGTGCCGGAGAGATTGCCGGACAGGTCCTGGCCGTCTTGAATGATCAGAACGTTTCCCCGCAGCATGACCGCGTGAATCTCGTCTTCATGGGAATGGGGGAACCCTTCCTCAACTACGACAATTTCATCAAAGCCGTTCGCTTGCTGGTACATGAAGCAGGACTAGCAGAGTCCCGAATGACCGTATCGACAGCCGGAATCGTTCCCCGCATCCCGCAATTCGGTCAGGAAGTCATACGCCCCCGCCTGGCCATTTCGCTGAATGCCTCCAACAACAATCTGCGCAGTCGCCTGATGCCCCTCAATAACAAGTGGAACCTGGAAATGCTCATGGCGGCAGCCCGCGAATTCCCGCTGCGCAATCGCGAACGCGTCACCTTCGAATACGTCCTGCTGCAGGGGGTGAATGACTCGCGGGAAAACGCCCGGGAAGTGGTTGAACTCCTCCGGGGTATCCGCGCGCGCGTGAATTTGATTGCTTTGAACCCTGGACCGGGAATAGCCTTTGCCACCCCAGATGCGGATGCAGTTGCCGCCTTCCAGCAGATTCTCCGGGATGCTGGAATTCTGACCTTCGTACGCCGTCCGCGTGGTCGTGACATCTTTGCGGCTTGCGGTCAACTCAAGCGTACGGTCGAGATTGCCACATCACCGGCACTGTAGCCTCTTTGGGCTTGGCGGGAACCGGGTCGGCGGCCGGCAGTTCTACCCGAAGATGCACCGATCCATCCGCGCTGGATTCACGGCACAATTGACCTCGGTGTTCCTGAAGAATGCCCTGACACGCGCTTAAGGCCAGATTGTTTTCGGCGTCTCGAGGCGCAGTGTCGGTGCTGGGAAGCTTCTCTGTGGCAATTTGAAGTACACAGATGCCTGCATGAGCGTGCGTGCTGATCGTGAGAATTCGTCCACCTCGCTCCGTCAGCACATGCAGGCAGTTGGCCAGCAGCTGCAGGCAGACCTGCAGCAACTGGTTTGAGTCCCCGATCACTTTCGGAAGCTCTGGATCAAAATTCGGGCGCATCTCTACTCGCAGGCCTTCCCATTGCGGTTGCGCCAGTTTGATGGCGGTGCGCGCCAGAGTGTTGAGATCGACCAGGCTCTTGGGCAGCGGCGTCTGCCGCGCGAAGCTGATCAGGCTGGCCACGAGTGACCTCGTCCGCCGTACGTACAGGCCGATCTTTTCCGCGCTCGGACGCTGGTCTGGAGTTAGCGGAGTATTCAACAGCAAATCCGAATACCCCAGCATGGCGGTAATCGGATTGTTGAGTTCGTGTGCCGCACCGCCGACCAATTGGCCGATGGATGCCAGCTTCTCTGATTGCAAGATTTGTGCCTGCAGCCGCTTCAGATTGTCGAATGCCGTGCGCGACTGGTTGAGCAGCCGAACTAATTCCCGGTCCAGCAGTTGCTGTCGCACAAACACCATGATTCCCAGGCAGAATGCAGCCAGAAGTGTCAGCACCAGCCGAAATGTCCGAATTGGCCCCGGAACCTGAACATCGGCAATCGACCAGGCTGCGAACACAGGCAGCGAAAACACAGCGATCATGCTGCAGCGTGCGATCCAGACTCCGTAGGCAGTGAAGGCATGAGGAATTTCCGCCCCTGGGCGATCCACTCTCGTTCGTAAACCAATCCAGGTAAGGCTCGCCATTGCCGCAATCATCGGCATGTCGTAAAGACTGCCGCTATAATACGCATTCCGTGCCAGCGCCAAATTGGCGACGGTAGAACCGAAGGAATAGCAGAAGTTCATCGCGAACAGGCTTGTATAGAATTTTCTCCATCCCCCTTTACTGGTCGCACAGCAAATCAGCAATGCGCCGAGCAGCGCGATTTTCTCAGCGTTGTAAACGCCATTGAGATTGCGATTGTAAGCCGAAATCTTGGGCACGGCATACTGCCAGGGCATAACGATGAGGACGTATAGATAGCACCACCAGACCGCCAGGAGTGCGAAATCCAGCCGCCCGAGTCGGGCGGCATACTCATCCCGGGGCACGTGAGGACGCAGAGCAAGGGCCGCCATCAGCGGAACGAAGTGTAGAAATAGCACAATATCCCACGCACACAGGTCGGGAACATCCCGCCTCAGCACGAGCTCGTAATAGGTCCAGAAAAGCTGGTAGCCCAGCCATAGGCCCACTCCGGCCGCAACCAGAGACCAGAAGAGCCGCAGACGGCCATGACTACGTATTGCGGCTGGAATAAAAGCGGCCGTGCCGGAAATCAGCAGCAGGCATTGCACGATGTCACTGGCCGCGGTAAGGCCGAACGAGCGTGGCAGAAACAGCGCAGACACGATCGCCGTCGCCAAAACGAGCGCCACCGCCGCCAGCCACAACTTCAACCCCTTGCCCACCAGGACACTCCCTCGGGTCCTCATTCTAGACGCGAATCCACCTCGAGAATGGTTACGCAAGTAACCTGTGACCAGCTATGATAAGGCTCGCGCCGTCGTCCCAGCACCGAATCACGGTCTTGTTGCTTGCTCGTTCAACATTGTTTTCACTAATATGCGAGCTAGCCGCCACGCTCGTGGAGAACGCAATCTTTGAATCCGCGCGTTAAGCGTTATCGACAACCCTGGAGACTGAAAGTCCCTCCCGACCCTGGGGAGACGCGCCGCATCGAGCGCTGGCTCGCCACTGCGCGTGTGTTCCTGGCGGGTTCGACCCTGGTCGCCATCCGCATGGACCCCACCGAACTGCTGGGTCACTCCTGGGCCGCCTATGGCCTGTTTGTCTTCTACCTGGCGAACGGGATCTTGATCCTGATGTTATTACGCAGGCGGCAACAGTCCACGGCGGCCTTTCGCTTGATGGTGCATGCTGGAGATATTGCCTGGCCCGCCGTGATCTCGATTTTCGCCGAGGGCCCTCGCACTCCATTTTTCCTGTTCTTCTTCTTCGTGCTCGCCGCCGCAGCCTATCGCTGGGGCCTTTGGGAGACTTTGAGCACGGCTGCAGCTGAGGCAGGCTTATTGTGGATGGAGAGTCTCATCATTCTGCACGTCTGGCCACAAGGTTCGTTGCCTCTGCGTGCATTAACCGGGTTACACATTAACGTTCAGGCCTTTGAACCGAAGCGCCTTTTCATGGAAGCGATCTACCTCCTTGTCATGGGCCTTCTTCTAGGCTATCTGGCGGAGCGGCAGAAGCAGTTGCGCGCAGAAAAGGCTCTGGTCACCGGAATGTTATCGCGGGCACGCGTAGAGGCCGGGCTCACGGGAACTATCGACAAAATCTTCCAGGAAATCATGTCCCTGTACGGCGCATCCCGCGTGATGATGGCCTCCCAGGAGATCCACAGCAAGCGAGTCTTCCTTGGAGAACTGAATCCCACGAAGGGAAATGGGAGCAGCGACTTCACTTGGCTGCAATCGGGCGCGCGCGATGCCAAGACCTATCTCGACGAATATCCCAGCGAGGTCTCTTACGCCTCCCTTTCTCGTGAGCAATGGAAAACTCTAGCTCTGGACGATTCCGGCCATACTGTCCCGGTAAACAACTTGGCTGCATTTTCTCAGTTGCGCCAGCTGCAATCCTTCGATTCCGTCGTCAGCGTTGCCTTTACGTTTGGCACCGACTGGCGCGGCCGCGTGTTTCTGTTCAATCCCACGTGGGGCGGCGAAAAGCAAGAGGAGTTGCGCTTTCTGCTCGACATTGTGCGCCAGGTTGGTCCCGCGATCTACAACGTGTATCTATTACATCGCCTGCGCCGCCGCGCTTATGCCGCAGAGCGAGCGCGGGTTGCCCGGGAATTGCACGACGGCGCCGTGCAATCGCTGATCGCCGTAGAGATGCAAGTAGATGTCTTGCGCCGCCAGGCCGAGGCGAATCGACCGATTGATGGAGAGCTGGAAAGAATTCAGGGTTTGCTGCGCGAAGAGGTTCTGAAATTACGCGAACTCATGCAGCAGATGAAAGCCATTGATGTCGATTCCCAGAAGCTGCTCCTCGTGCTGAGAGATGCCGTGGAAAGGTTTCAACGAGAGACCGGGATCAACGCGCGTTTCGTCACCGACATCGTGCAACTCGATATGCCTCAACGAATGTGCCAGGAGTTCCTTAAGATTGTGCAGGAAGGGCTGGTGAACGTGCGCAAACACAGTGGAGCGCGTCATGCGCTAATCCGCCTCGCGTCTCAGGCCGACCAGTGGAGTCTCACGGTGGAAGATGATGGCAAGGGCCTGTCCGTTGCGGGCCGCTACAATGAACAGCAAATGCAGCAAGCGGGGATTGGGCCCATGATCATCCGAGAACGTGTACGCTTGCTGGGCGGGGAACTCACGGTAGAATCAAATCCGGGTCAGGGAACGCGCCTCGAGGTGATTGTGCCTCGGAACGGAAACGTGCCGCATGAATTTTAGAAAGTCGCAACCGGTTCGGTTAGTCATCGCCGACGATCATCCGATTTTTCGTGACGGATTGAGGCGCCTCCTGGAAGCCGAGGCCGACTTCAAGGTCCTGGGAGAGGCCTCCGATGGCGCTGAGGCCGTCAAGTTGGTCCGTCACCTGAAGCCTGACATCCTTCTGCTCGATCTCGCCATGCCCAAGCATCCTGGCCTGGAGGCGCTTCGGGATTTGAGTGCCCCCGGCAATGTCACGCAGGTGCGAGTGATTCTGCTGACCGCCGCGGCAGAAAAAGCCCAGATCGTCGAAGCTTTGCAGCTGGGCGCCCGCGGAATCGTCCTGAAAGACTCCGCCACCCAACTCCTATTGAAAGCGATCCAGACCGTCATGGCCGGAGAGTATTGGGTGGGGCGCGAGAGCGTTTCAAACCTGGTGCAGTATCTGCGAACCCTGATGCAGTCGTCCCACGACGAGGCCCGCCAACGCAAATTTGGGCTCACGCCCCGCGAACTCGAAATCGTTTCCGCTGTTGTCGCCGGCTTTTCCAACAAGGAAATCGCGGAGTACTTCAAGATCAGCGAAGACACGGTCAAACATCACCTCAGCAACATCTTCGACAAGCTGGGAGTCTCGACCCGCCTGGAACTGGCACTCTTTGCCGTGAATCAATCGTTACCTCTGAAAAGCATCAACTAAGTGTCTGCGCAGCCGTCGCTTACCTCAGAATGGCGTGTGGCACTTCAGTGCCATTGGCGTGTGCATGCCCTAAAGCTAAACTTGAGCTAACTGGAACGCTTTGGGGTAGTGTTTTTGAGACTGCTGCACCGTCTCATCCCGTTCAAAGGGGCTATTAATCCAAGGTTTTCTTAAGAGAGGAGCCCAGTGGCACACCTTCTGCAACAGCTATGGAATGATGAACAAGGCCAGGACATCGCGGAATACGCCGTCATGTTGGCCGTCATTCTTGTCATTGTCGTGGGCACGATCCGGCTGATCGGATCGAACGCGAACAATGTCTTTTCGCAAGTTGGAAGCGCGATTCAGTAAGCGCTCCGCCTCGTTCCGCGAGTTCATCCTCGCACACGGTTGAGCCCCTGCCTCCGGACTACCCTTCCGTCTAGCGGTGGATTCTGCAATCTTCCCTGGCCGCGAGCTACTTAGGCTGATTCTCAGCGGATGCAGGTGTGGTCTGCGCCATCTTCTCTCCGCCGCTGGACAATCGAGTGAGGTACGGGAAGAAGGGCGTAATCTCGAATTCCAGCTTCTCGCGTGCCGAGGTCAGGGCTACCGGCTTCGCTTTCGTCAGTTCCACCTGATCGCTCCAGGGATCCACCTTGACGCGCCCACCCAGCGGTAAGGCCGCGATCTGGTCCAGACGTTTCGGATCCAGAGCCGGAGCGGAGGCTATCAGATTCGTGAGTCGATTGGCGCCAGCCAGACTATTTCCCAGGTGTGGACGAATCAGCTGTGGCAGCGCCGGCGCATGCTCTTGCAGGGCCTTCATAAATAGCCCAGCGTTGGCCAGTTTGTCTTTATAGGGGGAATGCTTCAGCAGTTCCAGCGCTTTGGTATCCGCTGCCTCTTCATCGCCGCGGCTCTGTTTGAAATCCAGGCGTTGGAATGACTGCTCATCCGGGAAAAACAATTTGTCGTTGAACGCAAGCTTCGTATCGAACGGATGTCCCAGCACAATGTGGCTCAATTCATGCGCCAGAATCAACGCCAGGGAAGCCTCATCAGGAAGCACATCGAGCAGTCCACGGCTTACGACAATCGTGTGGCCGATGGTAAACGATTCCAGCGGCGAAGTAAGCAGCACGCGGCAATGAAAGTCGCTCTGCAGGTCGATGTTATTCGTGACCAGCAGATTGTTGACGACAGTGGACATCACTTTGTCCACTTCGCCCGGAGGCGCGAGCAGGCCAATCTTCTGCATACGCTCGACCGCGTTGTCTTCCGCCTGGCGTTCCCACATGCGCTGCGCCACTACCGGACTCGGGTCCGCGGCCGCATCGCTTTGATCCTTCACCGTCTGCGGTGCATCCACGAGGATTTGCGTGAACTCCTCACTCTTAGCCAGCCCTTTCAAGTCATAACCCCACAAGCGCGTCTGCGCCTTGAAGTGCAGGGTCTTTGTAAGTCCAGTCTTCAAATTCGATTCTTCGGTGTAGACATACGCCGGCAGCCACGTTCCCGGCCGCATGTTCAGGCGCCAGCTGTCGAAATGGAAAAAGAAGTTCACTTTGGGCTGTGGATAGTAAGTTCCGTTAAAGCGAACGATGTTGTAATCCTGATCCTCGACCCAAATGCGGCCAAGGAATCGCACTGACTTTTCGCCTTCACGGGGCTGCACATCGATGACAAGGCACCGAAGTTCTCCCAAAAACTCGCGACGAACGAACGTGAACTTGTAATACTTCTTCTGGAAATCAGTGTCGAGCACAACCATCTGCGCGAAGCCCATCGGCAGGTAGTGCAGGGAATAGACGCCAGTAAGTTTGCTCAGCATGCGGTGCCCGAATCCCGGCTGCCCGACAAACGAAACGTCTTCCGCGCCTTCCGACATGTCAAGACGTCCAAGGAAGTACTGATCCTTTACTGGATCCGGATGGCCGTCGGCGTCGTTCTTCAGATCCTGCAGATAGGTCTCGACCATGGGATGCATATGACGCATCTGCGCCATGAAGTAGTGCTCCCGCTGCACGACGCGATCCATCACATCGTTCAAGGTGGCTGCCGGAGGCGCAGCTTGCGCTGGGGCCGGGGCGCTCGACACGGTTGGCGAAGAACCCGTCTCAGTCTGTCCGAGAGGCGAGGGGGAATCCTGAGCGGCGGCCAATGCGCCCCCCAATGCAAGCAAGAGCAAGCCCGAACGTACGATAGTCATAGGACCTTCTGCAGCGATTACGCTAGCTGGAAAATGATGTGAACCACGGCGGTCGAGTCTGAGGGCTGACCGTCTTTCAAGGCTGGTTTGAAGCGGATCTGCTCCGCGGCTCGTACGGCGGAGTCATCCAGGCCGTGTCCGAGCCCGCGGACCACTCGCAATACGCGCAACTTGCCGGACGCTTCAAACACGACTTCCAGAAGCACTTCCCCTTCAATCCGTTGGGAGCGGGCTTCTGGCGTGTAGGCTGGGACGGGTTTAGAGATAATTTCGGCCGGAATGATTCTTGCGGCGGCCTGCGCAGCGGGGCGCGATTGTACGGTCGGAGGAGCCGCAACGTCAGCGTCTCCAAAGCCTGCCTGATGCACTGCCGCTTGACCGGATGACCGAGCGTTGCCGGTAGCCACACCACTTCCAAAACCAGTGCTGGCAACCACTCCGCGAGCGCCAGTCGCGCCGCCCGTTCCGTTTCCGGAGCCCGGTCCCGTAGGCATATCAAATCCGCCGGATTGCGCGATGTTAACCGCCCGGGTCTGCGTGGTTCTTGCCGGCACGCCGTTGGGATCGCCAAACCCTCCAGTTTGCACTTTCTCCGGGGCCTTCTCGATCGTCTGCGGTGCCGAACTGCCGGTAGAAAATACGTTGGTTCTGACGATCTGTTTCGGGATCACCGGCGCCGGGGTGGGGACAGGCTCCAGTTTTTTCGCCGCGATCTTCACTTCCGGCGGTCGCGGCACTTCGACATTGAGCTTGGGCTGCGGCGCAGGCAGACGCAAAGCCGCTGGAGGTGGCTCCAGCTTCGCCATCACAGGC
>QHVR01000759.1 GCA_003223595.1 Acidobacteriota bacterium | reverse complement strand
CCATGCCCATCTGCAGGTGTTCCGGAGGAGTGATGTGGCAGTGCCAGAAGTAGGTCCCCGCATCGGGAGCCATGTAGTAGTAAGTGAAGCTGGCGCCGATGTTGATCGCCACCGAGGCGTCCGGAACGCCGTCGTAGAACGAGGAAGCGTTGGGATATCCGTGAAAGTGAACCGTGTGCTGCTCGAACAAGTCGGGCCGCATGATCATGCCGACGTTAGTCAGCGTGAGGAAGAACTCGTCATCTTCGTCGATGGCCATCAGCGGCGCCGGAATATTTCCATTCATCACCCCGACGTCCATAATTTGGCGCGGATCGACGTGGCCGTCGATGCAAGAAGGTTGCCCAGTACCACCGCACAGACCGGCCGCCTTCGCGTCTGCATCAACAACCTGGCCGATCGCGCCGTTGTAGCTAAAGCCTCCCAGCGTGCCCTGCAGGTATGGCCCGGTACCGCTCGCGCCATCTGTCGTCGCTGGGTCCCCTGGCTGCAGTGCCGGCCCGGTATAGACACTGTTGAAGATGTCGGGGAACTCCGTGCCCGGCAGCCCATTTGCGATATCCGCCAGACCCGAAAGAGGTCCGAACGAGAACATATAGGTCTGGGTGCCGTCTCCCATCGTGGAGAATCCGTCTCCACCCGAGATCTGCTGGCACTTGATGGCGCCATTCACATTTGTGGGGGCGGAGGGGTATCCGTTAGTTCCGCTGTACGTCGGGCCGGCGTAAGGCGGCTCCGCAGTAGCTGCATTGGGATGGGTGATCGTGCTGGTGGGGCACTGAACTCGAAACGATTGCGCGCTCACCGTTGTCGTTGCGATACCGAGGACAAATAGGGGCAACCAAAACCGACACGTATTCCTCATGGCTGTGCAGCCTCCTTCGTGGGGCGAAAACTTAGTTCTCGCTCCAGTGCACCTGTTCTGTTATGGGGGGCGGGCTTGAACGCTTTCCGATGTCGCGAAGGGAAAGTGCCCTCCGCGCACTGGGGGGTTCGGATCTGGCGTTCTCTGAATCCGCGGGGCAACAGTACTAGGCGGAATGTACAAACTCTTTGCGTTGGGCCAAATAGGTTTGTAAAGTTTTGTAAACTGGCACACATTGTAAAAACATTTAACGTTTTACCGCGGAAAGTTACTTCAGCGGCTCTGAACTTCAATAACCAACGCATCACTCTTCATAATTAGTTTCCCCATTTGAAGCGCCTCGATTTCATCTGCCTTTAAGGTCTTTGGAGGAAATATTCGCGCGATCACAAGGCTCTTTGCTCCAGCGCAAACACTAGGAAGGTGCCGTGATTTATCAATGATGATCATTGTGCGCACGCCCCCGGCTAAACCAGTCCGGTAACGAGCGAAACAATTGC
>QHVR01000758.1 GCA_003223595.1 Acidobacteriota bacterium | reverse complement strand
AGACGCAACTCGAAAAGCCGCACGATTACGTGGTGTATGTCTTCAACGAGTTGGAGCCCACGGACAAAGGGGGGCCGCCAAAAAAGACCAGCATGGATATGCACGCCGGTGAACGCGAGACCTCGAACATGCTGATTTCCCACCCCGATCTTGTGCATATGGATCGCGCAGCCAGCGAATCAGGCGCTGACCAGGCACGGCAGAAACTTCCCGAGAACGTCTACACCGGGATCTGGTGGTACACGCGTTTCCCCAATCACTATGCAGGGGAGGGCGCTGCCGCGAACAAAGAACTGGGCCAGTACCAGATGAATTGGTGGATTGGCGCCATCAAGAAAGCGATTCAGGAGGTCAAGGCCGATGACGTCAGCCCCAAGCTGCAGAAAGAGTTCTTCGAGAACAGCACGCACCCGTTGGATACGCAGCAATAAGAAATAGATTACTTGATGGTTGCTGGGAAGCTGAAAAGTTTCCCATCAGCAGATCCATTGTCGATGCTACCTACGAGCTGCCAATCAGCACGCCTGTGACAAACACCAACACGCCGCCCAGTCCCACCTGCAGGGCGGCCGTGACCCAGGGCGTGTCCATGTAGGTGCGGCGAATCCACGTGATGACGCCCAGTTCGGCGACCACCACCGCACCGGCAGCCCAAAGCGCCAGGCGAAAGTCTTTAATCAAGAAGGGAAGAGTGTGTCCAATCCCGCCCAGCGCCGTCATCAACCCGCAGATTAATCCGCGTACCCACGGATGCCCGCGGCCAGTCAAGCTACCGTCATCGGACAGCGCTTCGGCAAATCCCATGCTGATGCCGGCGCCAGCCGAAGCCGCGAGCCCAACCAGAAACGCATCCCAACTTTTCTGAGTTGCCAGTGCCGCGGCGAATACCGGAGCCAGCGTCGACACCGAGCCATCCATCAATCCGGCGAGCCCGGGCTGCACGATCTGCAGCACGAACAGCCGCCGCTGTGCGACTTCCTCGTCAGCCTTCACGTTATCCGGCAGCTTCTGCTTGTCAAGTTCCTGTGCGCGTTCCTCGTGCTCGCGCTCTTCGGTCGCCAGATCATCCAGCAGTTGCCGGATGCTCGCATCCTGCGTGCGCGCTGCGGCCTTCTCGTAGAAGCGCCGCGTTTCCACCTCCATAGTGGACGCCTCTTTACGCACCGCTTCAATCCGCAACGGACGCACCAGCCAAAGCGCCGGCCGCTCGACAAATCCTCGTACATCCTGCCGCCGAATCAGCGGGATGTGCTCCCCGAACTTTTTCTGAAAAAGCTCCAGCAGCCGACGACGGTGCCCGGACTCTTCTTCCCGCATCCCATCAAACATGGAGGCAGTTCCCGGATAATCTTGCCGCAGGCCTTCGGCGAAATCGGCATAAACGCGTTCGTCCTCTTCTTCCAACGCGATGGCTAAGGCCAGTACTTCCCGTTCCGTGAGTTCTTCGAACTTTTTCATGCCGCCATAGATTAACCGTCCAGAGGCTCCAGACACAATGCACACGTGGAGCGCAACACGTAGGGACAGCCCCTTGGGCTGTTGCCGCGCCGAAGCGAGCGCCGCACCGCAAACGTACGCAGAAGCCAATGCCCGGCCCAAGCCCCCGTATCACCCTAAGCACTCGCCGCCGGACTCGGCTCCCTCCGCTTCGATGCTACTATCCAGTTCATGGAGCCAAAGCGTCTGTCGCCCCGACGCAAATCGAAGCCGGCAGGCGGTAAGAAGGATCGCCGCCAGCGCTCGCCTGAACTGGTCGTGATTACCGGCATGAGCGGCTCGGGCAAGGCTTCCGTCCTGAAGGCGTTTGAAGACCTGGGGTATTACTGTGTCGATAATCTTCCGGTAGAACTGATTCCGCAGTTCGCTGAATTGGCCGTGCAGTCCAGCGAGATCCGCCGCACGGCCCTGGTCGTGGATGTTCGCGAGGGCGCGAAATTCGAAAAACTGCCCGCCATCCTGAAGTCCGTCCGCAGGATGATTGCAACCAAGGTCGTGTTTCTGGAAGCCACCGACGCAGTTCTCGTGCGCCGCTTCAGTGAAACTCGCCGGCCGCATCCGCTGGGAGCCGATTCGCCGGTGAAGTCGGCGCTGAAAGCCGAGCGTCGCCACCTTGGTTCGATTCGCCGCCTGGCCGATTTTGTAATCGATACCTCGAAATTCAATGTTCACGAACTGCGGTCGCTCATCACCCAGCGCTTCGAGCAAGAGTCGTCGCAAAAAGGCCTGCTGATTTCGTGTGTCAGCTTTGGGTTCCGCCAAGGCGTTCCTGAAGACGCGGATCTGGTGTTCGATGTGCGTTTCCTCCCCAATCCGCACTTTGTTCCCGAATTCCGACCCCTCACCGGCCGCGACAAGCGCGTCGCGAAATACATCCGCTCGTTCCCGCAGACGCGCGAATTTATCGCCCGCATTTCCGATTTGCTGATCTACCTGATCCCCCATTACATTCACGAGGGCAAAAGCTACCTGACGATTGCATTCGGCTGTACCGGAGGCCAGCACCGCTCGGTGATGATTGCGGAAGATGTCGGCAAGCGCCTTCGAGGCACCGACTACCGGGTCAAAGTGGTGCATCGGGACAGTCCGGGATAGTGCGAAAGCCGCCTTCGGGCACCGCAAACGTCATTCTTCTTGCGTCGGACTCAAGTAAAATA
>QHVR01000757.1 GCA_003223595.1 Acidobacteriota bacterium | reverse complement strand
TCAGGAACTTTCCGGCAGAGCCCTGGCCGGCCTCAAGATCTGAGGTCAGCTGAGCAAGCTTGGTCATGGTGGTGTCCAGCTTTTTCGCCAGTTCCTCGTCCTTAGTCAACTTGCCCAGGGTGCCTTTGCCGGCGTTGATGTCTTCAGTGACTTTCTTCAGGTTGGCGATGGTGTCGTTCGCGTTGTTATAGAGTGTGGGATCTTTGAGGAACTTGCCTGCGGTTCCTTTTCCCTGCTGCAAATCGTCAACCACCTGGTCCATCTTGTTTAGGGTGGCGATGAATTTATCGTAGGCATCGTTGCGGCTGACCAGGCGTCCCAGGCTGCCCTCGCCATTGCCGACCTGCGCCACGATCTTCTGGAACTCTGCAACGGTATCGGAGAACCGGTTGTACAGCGTCGGGTCGTAGATCAGTTTTCCGAGCGATCCCTTGCCGCTCTCGGCAAAAGCCAGGATACGATCCGCGCGCTTGAGCAGGGCGTCCATGTTCTGCAACGTGCTCTGGCTGGCGCGCACGACCTGATTGAAATCAGGATGCACCTGCGTCGGGAGAGTGTCGCCATCCTGGACGGGCGAGCCAACGGCCTGCGCGCTGTCGATATCGAGAAAGGTTTCCCCGAGGACTCCGGCGGTGTCCAACGAAGTCACCGAATCCCGGCGCAAGCTAAAGCCGTATTTCGTGCTGACCTTCATGGTTATTTCGACGGGCGTCAGAGGCTTGTCGCGCACGATGGCGATTTTCGTGACATTGCCAATATCCACACCGCTCAGGCGCACAGGCGCGCCCACGCGCAATCCTTCGGCGTTATCGAAATACGATTTGATGGTAATTCGAGGCGTAAATAGTCCGGCGGTGCCGGACATCAGGAAGAGCAAAACTCCCAGCGTCACACTGGCCACGATGACCGTGATCCCAACCTTGAGTTGAGACCACTTGAGCTGCTTCTGGCTAGGCAAGTGATTTCCTCATAACGCCGGGTTTAATCGGGATACACCGGTTGCGCAACTGCGGGAGTACACCGGGATCTCGCCAACGCCCTTGCTGAATGATAACAAAACCGATGGCAGCCGCTAGGCAGCTTTCATGGGCAGGCAACGTACGAAGGCGAGTGCCAGCAAGTATGCCGCAGCGCCACAGGCCAGCGTGATCGTGAGGCCGAATTGAATCGCGATGACCATGGCCAGCACCGATCCCAAAACACTGGCCGCGGCATTCATTGCCCATGCCCACTCCACGGCGTTGTCCGAGGTTTCATTGGAAAATTCTTTACTGGCTGCAGCGGCCAGCGCGCGAAGCCCGGTGGGAAAAGGCATGCCCATAACAAATCCCAACGGGACGAGGAGGACGGCGCTGATGACCAGGCGATAGCCGAAGGCTAAGCCAACCAGCGCAGCCAGCCGGCTGGGGAGGAATACAACGTCGGCGAGGAGAGCAGCTATTACCAGCAGCAAGGGAAGCCAAGCCATGTCGGCCCGCGGCAGCCACAGGCGCGAGTACAGGCTGCCGGCCCCGCTCGAGAGCATCAGCAGAAAGATGACCACGGTTAGCGCATACGTGGGGTGGCCCAGGAAGAGAACGAAACGCTGGATGAAAGCGATCTCCACCAATATGTACCCGAGACCGACCGCCACAAAATAAAACAAGGCGAACGGAGAAGACCGCTCTCGCCTTCGTTGCAGCAGCAAGGGCAGAATCAAGAAGAGCAACACTGCGATGGCGGAAATCACCAGAACGAGCAGCAGAACCAGGACTCCCAGGTTCACTTTCCAATCAATCCCGTGGTGCAGCCCCAGGTCATTGAGGACCTGATCTAGCTTCAATGTGAAGAAGAAGAATGGCGCGTTGTCAGTCACGGGGGAGACGTTGTACCCGTACGCACGCGCGAAGCGGTAAGGGTCTTGCTCTCGGGAGTGGAGGGCGAGTAGAGAAGGTGCAGGGCTGGATAGTTGGCCAAGTGCGCGGCGACTGCAGATTCCTCCTGAGGAGTGAAGCTGGTCTTCTTGGCCAGGACCAGGACGGGAATGCCATCCTCGTTGAGCGGCCCTTGTGCGGCGACAATGAAATTGCGCGCTGGATTCGCAATGCCCAGCCGGTGCAGCGCTTCCATAGCGACGGAGACCACACGTAGTGCTTCCCGGGGCTGGCGGAATTCCCAACGGGTGATCGCGACCATCCCATCCGGCTTGAGGTGATTGAAATATTCCTCGAAGGCTTCGACGGTGTACAGATTGTTTTCACTGAGTGCGAATGCACCTGCAGCAGTCGACGCCCAGGTATCCACCAGGGTCATTTGGACGACATCGAAGTTTTGCGGAGTCGCGCGCAGATAAGAGCGGCCATCGGTGACGTGTATGTGCACATCGGGACGCTGATAAAGATGCTGCGAGTAATCGGCGTACCGGCCGCGCATGATGGTGGTCGCGATAATGGGATTAATTTCAATTCCGGTGACGCTGGGACTACCATTGGCGACTGCGCGGAGCACGTCCACGCCGCCGCCGGGGCCGATGATGGCAAATTCTCCATGCGGGCGCAGAACATTGGCCAATGCCGGCGGCGCCGACATGAGCGCTCGCTCCCAGGCGGTTCCATGCCAGCGCGACAAGTCCGCGTTCATGATGTATGTGGACGCATCGGCATCGATCACGATGACCTTGGCTTGTCCCTGGTTGTCGACTTCCACGCGCGAGAGCGCGTTCCAGCGCGCAAATTCCACCCAGGCGGGATCGCGAAACTTACCCTTTGCGTAGACGACGTCGATGAGGCGTCCGGAATAATTCGCCGCCGTGAGAAGAACGAGTGTGGCGGCGACGAGCGCGGCTTGTTGGCGGGCGCGCCGAGTATCGGACCACAACATGCCCGCGCCGGCCAATGCGATCCCCGCAACAAGGATGGCATTCGGCCCTCCCAACCAGTTCAGGAGCGGCACGATGGCCAGGCAGGCAAGTGCACCGCCACACAGGTCGGCGCCATAGAGCCTGGGGATCCGCCGGGTCTCGCGCGCGAAGATGAGTGAGAACAGCAACCCGGTGACGAAAAACGGAATCGCGGCGGCGAGGTAAAGCACGCTGAGGCGAAAGAAATTCTTCGCGGCGACATCCAGAGCAACCGGGACGTGCAAGACGATTTCGAGCACCGCGACAATCAAAATGGAATTGCCCGTGCACAGCCGTGAGGCCAGAGTGCGCGTCTCGATTTTTGCTAGTTGCGGCTTCAGCAGGTACGCAAAGACGCCGCCGGCGCCGAGTCCCAGCAAAGCAATTGAAATTGCCAGGAAAGCGAAGTGATAAAAGAGGACGACTGAAAACAGCCGGGTCAATCCCAATTCGAGCAACAGAGCTGCAAAGCTGGTCAGTCCAAGACCGGCCATCAATGTGGTATCTGAAATTTCAGATTTGGATTCCGTCGTCAGGTCGGGATCAGCAATGGCGGGCATAAGTCTTCGAGTGCGCCAGTCTAGCAGATCAAATCGCAGATTACGGACAGGAGCATGCCGCTACGGGAATTCGAAATCAGTTCTCGAGAATGATCTCGGCCATCGCTTGCTCTTTCGTATGGGTGATTGATAATGCCGCGTTCTTCACCCCCAGCCTGGCCGCGAATTCTCCGGCTTTGCCGTGGAAATGAATGCTTGGCCTGCCGCCGGGCATGCGTATTACCTCGCAGTCTACCCAGCGCACACCGTGGTTCCACCCGGTACCGAGAGCTTTCATTGCCGCTTCTTTGGCTGCAAAGCGAGCGGCGTACCGCTCCATCCGGTTCGCTTTGCTGTCGCAGTAGCGCTGCTCGCCGGGAGTGAAGATACGATCCAGAAATCGAGCTCCGAAGCGCTCGATGGAGTGCCGAATGCGCGGAATTTCTGCGATATCGATGCCCGTGCCGACAATCATGTGGAGACTGAATCTTACAGCAAACGATCCCCCCGATAGATCAGCTGCCCATCCAGCATGCGCGCCTCGGCGGTGAGCTTGTGCGCTCTGGGCGGACCTTTCGCATCAATGTGCAACACTTCGTGCCCGTGCGCCACCAGCCAATCCGACAGCAGCATGCGATGGCAGCGAAAGTAAACTCGCTCGGCGCACATGTAGCAGGTGCGGGATTGCTCCGCGAGCGCGAGCAACTCGTGCGCGGCGTCCTCGAACTCCGGCGTGAGCATGTAGTCGGCGTAATTACGGAAGCTCTGGTTGCGCAGCGCGATGTGCGGTGATTCGTCCAATACCTTCTTGCGATATCCACCCAAGGGCTTCATCCAAACATAACGAATGCCGGCTGCCGGCAAGCTTTGTTGCAGCGAATCTCGATTGAAGTGCGGCAGGCGGCGCGACATGGGAAACGCGCGGATATCTGCGAGGGTCTGAATCTGGTGAGCTTGCAACGTGGCG
>QHVR01000012.1:9489-12633 GCA_003223595.1 Acidobacteriota bacterium | reverse complement strand
CTTTTCGGGCTCAGCCGGAACGGCTGCGGCTGGCACCGCTCGCCGTTTCTTTCTTGTCTTGTCCTTCCCTGGCGGCCTGAGGCCGACCGCTTCTCGCAACTCTGTAAAACTGATTTGTAACAACTTTTCCATCCGCTTCAGGTCCGGCGCGGCATGTACGTCCCCGCTGAACCCGAAGTAGATCCTCCCCTCGTAGCTAAGGATGGCGCAATTCACCGCCATTTCCCCGCCCACAGGAACGTACGGATACCACTCCAGCATCTTGTGCCCCAGCAGGTACAACGGAGATTGTGGCCCGGGCACATTCGTGCAAACCAGATTGAAGGGAGTGATCGGCAACTGGCTCGCGATCGGCCCCGCCAAGCCTTGTACCGACGTAGGGAACATCCCAATCAGCCCGCCAGCCAGGCTTACGAGTTCGGCGGCATGCACATGTTTCAGGAATTCCGTGCGCTTGTGGACAGCCGCCAGCAATTTTCGCGGCTGCCGAATACTCAACGGCACCGTGACCGGAACCAACGAGATGCGGTTGCCTAGGTCGGTAGGATCTTCGTTCCCGCGCAGATTTACTGGAACCATCATCCGAAACAGCCGCCCTTTTACTGGATCGCCGTGCAGTTCACAATAACGCCGGATCGTCGCCGTCACGATCGCCAGAATTACATCGTTGACGCTGGTGCCGCACTTCTTGCGGATGGCTTTGACCTCATTCATTGGAATCGCCGTATACGCAAACTTCTGCGGTCCTCGGTAAATCACGTTGAATCGCAGCCGCTCCGTGAACGCGGTAATTTCAGGGAAGAGGTCCGCGAATTCGTCGGCTTCAACGCTTCTCCCGTTCGCAGCCAACCTCTCCGCCATGCTCAGAACGTCGGCCAACCCCGAGAGTATCCGCTTCACGAAATCCGCATACGAATCGACGAAACCCGTTGACAATGAGCTCAACGCGTCTCGCCGTCGCGGAATTTGAAACTTCACCTTTCGTCGGGCTGGCGGCGGAGCGTCAGGATTGGCATCCAGGAGCAGGTTCACGATGCCCACCCCGGCTATGCCGTCCGCGAGGCAGTGATGCAGGCGAATGATGAGTCCCGTTCGATTGCCTTTCAGGCCGCGCACTAGCGTCAGGTCCCACAAGGGATGCCGGCGATCCATCATCGTACTGAACAGTTTCCCGGCAAGCGCTTTCAGTTCCGTTTCCGTGCCATACCGGAGCTTCACTTCGCGCATGTGGCGCCGGATATCGAACTGCGGGTCGTATTCCCAACTGGGTAGTCCCACCCCGAACGGCGGCGCCATCACGTACTTCATGTAGCGAGGTAGAAGCGGCAGTTTCGCTTCCACGAAGCGAACGCAATCCTCAAACGACACCTCTCCTTCGAAGCTGCATACGCTGGCTACATTGAGCGGCATTCCCTCGCGCTCGAGGTGCAGAAACACCGTGTCCCCCCAGGAAAGGCGGTCACTCTGGGAACCATTCCGCATGAGAACTCCCCCTCAATTCTCGAACGAAAAGCGTGAAGTCAGCCGCGCCAGCTTCAATGTCTTGTACACGTTTACGTTCACACCACGCAGAGCCGCTTTGGTCTTCTTATCTTCCGCTCTGTGGGCAAACCTCTGTACGGCCTGAAGCCCAGCGGAGTCAATGCGGGTCACACCAGAGAAGTCCAAGGCAAGCTCCTGCCGTGCGTCAAGGCTCTCTTCCGCTTGCTTCAAATCCGGGATGACATTGTTCGCGTCGATTTTCAAGCACAACGTGTTCGTTTCCATGTAGACCATCCAAAAATGCTAAACAGCTTGTGGCTGAACTGCTGCCAACCGGGCGGTTCCCCGGCCTTCATAGGCTTTCCAGAAAAGCTCGACCAGTTCCTGCATCAAGGGCATGCGCGGATTCGAGCGCCACGAGGGATCGTCGAAAGCCGCCTTCACCATTTCGGGGATGGCCCCTTCGAACTCATCTCGTGGGATTCCCATCTCCGCGATGGAACGCGGGAATCCGAGTTGATCCAGCAACTGTTCCGTCGCTGCAATCAACTTCTCGACCTTCTCTGGCACAGTCTGTCCACCCAGGCCGAGCAAGTCGGCCACGGTCGCGTACTTCTTGTGAGCTACATAGCCCTTTGTGTACGGCGACGGCATGAATTTCGTGGGAACGGCCGCGTTGTAAGCCATCACGTGCGGCAGCATCAGAGCATTCGCTTTTCCATGCGCGATGTGGAACCGAGCTCCGAATGCGTGTGCCAATGCATGATTCACTCCCACCGAAGCATTCGAGAATGCCATCGCAGCAATGCAGGCAGCGTTGTGCATCATGCAACGCGCCTCTTCGTCGTGGGGGCTCGCAAATGCGGTTGGCAGATACTTGAAGACCAACCGAATCGCCTGCATGGCGTTGGCATCTGTGTAAGCCGAAGCGTAATTCGAAACTCCGGCCTCCAAAGCATGAGTGAGGCAGTCGATGCCGGTGTCTGCGGTGAGCCCCTTAGGCATGGACATCACAAACTGCGGATCAACGATCGCGACGTCTGGAGTGAGCGAGTAATCCGCGAGTGTCACCTTTCGTCCACGCTCCTTATCTGTCAGGACCGCGAAGGGAGTCACCTCGCTGCCGGTGCCGCTCGTAGTAGGGATCGCCACCAGGCGTGCCCGCTGAGCTTTTCCTTTGGGATATTCAATGACCCGCTTCCGCAAATCCAGAAACGGCGCGGCAAGTTCTTGCAGGTCCGCCTCCGGAGACTCGTACTTCAACTTCATGATCTTTGCGGCGTCGATCATCGATCCCCCGCCCAACGCGATGATCTGGTCCGCCTGGTAAAAATTCAGAGCCTCGACTCCCTGGTCGATCACTTTCACCTCCGGCTCCGCATCCGGGATGATGCACACGTGAACGTGAGTCTTGGGACACATGTGCCGCCGCACGATGTCTACATGACCAATCTGCTCTAATGCTGGATTGGTGACAATGATCGTTGTCGTGGAAGGGAACTGGGTCAGGTTTTCGACCGCGTTCATGTTGAAGAAAATCTGATTGGGAACTCGGAACCACATATGATTTTGTGTCCTGCGGGCCACGCGCTTGATGTTTAGGTAATGCTGGACATTCACGTTATCCGTCGTGCTGTTGCCTCCACCAGTCCCGCAGCCAAA
>QHVR01000012.1:0-9368 GCA_003223595.1 Acidobacteriota bacterium | reverse complement strand
GACCACCGGCATGATTCACATCGATGCAGGTCTTCAGCGCTTCTGAAACCGACTTTGCCCGGTACACGGCAAGCACGGGGAACAGCTTCTCCACCGATAAGGGATGCTCGCGTCCTACGCCGTGAATTTCCGCAATCAGCAGCTTCGTATTCGGCTTCACCGAAAGCCCGGCGAAGCGGGCAATGTCGGTCGCCTTCTGTCCGACAGCCATGGGCTGCATGAATCCGGTCTGTGGATCGATCACCGTGCGTTCCAGCAGCTTGGTTTCTTTCTCGTTGCAGATGTGTGCACCGAGCTCCGCGAATTTGTTTATGGCCGCGTCGTAGATCTCGTCGTCAATCACGACTGTCTGCTCGGAGGCGCAGATCGTTCCGTTGTCGAAGGTCTTCGAGATGATGATGTCCACGATGGCGGTATTCAGGTCGCCGGTCTTCTCCAGATAAACGGGCGTGTTTCCCGGGCCTACGCCCAACGCCGGCTTGCCGGAACTGTAAGCTGCCGTCACTACTCCCGGGCCTCCGGTTGCATCGATCAATCCCACATCCTTGTGGTGCATGAGGTCAGGGAGTGTCGGAGATTCCACGCAGGTAAACACGCCCTCAGGCGCGCCGTGCTTCACCGCGGTTTCACGCATAATCCTCACGGCTTCGGCGCAGCAGCGCCAGGCCTTGGGATGGGGGCTGAAGATCACTGCATTTCGCGTCTTGATCGCCACAATGCACTTGAAGAGCACGGTCGATGTCGGATTCGTGATCGGGGTGAGGGAGAACAGAACACCGATCGGTTCGGCCATCTCCAGGACGTTCCGCTCCGGAATGTCACGAATCACCCCTACCGTGCGCTTGTCTTTAATGTGGTTGTAAACGAATTCGCTGGCCACCATGTTCTTGATGACCTTATCTTCCATTACTCCAAGCCGGGTCTCTTCCACGGCGAGACGCGCCAGGTACTGCGCTTGCTCGAGCCCGGCCAGGACCATCGCTTTGACGATGCGGTCGACATCTTCCTGGGTGAATTGCGTAAACACCGCGGCAGCAATCCTGGCTTGACTGACCAAAGATTCCAGGTAGGCGATGCGTTCTGCGCTCGGGCCTTCGGCGGGCAATGGAAGCTGGGCCGGCTCCTTACGTTCAGTGGCTATCATCACTACCTCCCTCGCATGCTGCGGGGATGATTACAGGCGGGTGTGTGCTGGAAGAAGGCATCCCGGCGAAAGGGCTGGAACGTCCCGAGTGCCGCCCGTCCGATTCCGGCGGACACCCTATCTCACCCTCGATTCTCACAGTAAAGCCCCAGAGCGGGCATTGGTCAGCAACGCCTGTCACGCTTCGTTGTGATGGATGTCACACAGGCCCTTTGGTCGGGAGGACGGCTGCAGTGCAAGGCTAAGCAGCGCAGGCGGGCGCAGAAGATTGCGCCGTGTCGTTCCACGCTGTACAACTGGCGGGCGGGACAAAACTCATCGCGCGCTCTGAGAGCGCGGTGATGGTCAGGCTGGGATTCACACCGAGGTTCGCTCCCACCACCGAACCATCGCAAATGTACATGTTGCGATATCCGAACACGCGATGCCTGCTGTCAATGACCCCTCGCTCTGGAGAATCTGCCATGACGCATCCTCCAATGCAGTGCGCCGTCCCCGGTACATCGAAGAGGATTTCGGGCAGCATGCTCATGGCCGCGCCACCCGCGATCTTGGCGAATTTGGATGCAAACTGGTTCGCCTTTGGGATATAAGTCGCAACCCGCTCGCCGTGACTGGAGAGCATCTTCCGAAATGGCCAGAACCAGTGCCGTTTCCAGCGCATTTCTATTTCCCCCTCCACTGCCTGCATGCACAGAAGGATGGTCGATTCCCGCGCCCATCCCCACAGCCGGAAAAGACGCAGCGTTCGAACCGGATGGAGAGTCAGCGAGCTTAGGACATTCCATGCCCATAGCGCGATGCGCTGCGGCCCAGGCTTGCCATCCGTCAGCATGGTTGTCAGAAGGCCCATGACGTCGGCGCCATTTGGATAACGCACTGCTTCAATGTGCGTATGCTCGTCGATGTAAATCCCTGATCCGATCGCAATACCCTGCGACAGATCGTCCACGGAATTCGGCACTCGCGCTCCAATAATGGACTCCGAGTTGGTGCGCACATGCTTCCCGATGGTGCCGCTAAGGGCGGGTAACGATCCGTTCTGCTTCAGCCCAAAAAGCAATTCCATGGTGCCCAGCGCCGACGCGGAGAAGACTACGCCTCGGCAGGAGAATTTCTGGGGGTGTCGCCGAATCCAACTGGTCGACTTGATGGTCATGACCTCGTACCCGCAGGCGCCATCCTCTGCGCCTGAAAGTGGCCTTACATCGACAACTTTGGTTTCGGGAACGATTCGTGCTCCGTTCTTCTCGGCCAGGTAGAGGTAGTTCAAATCCAGCGTGTTCTTCGCTCCGTAACGGCAGCCCATCATGCAACCCCCGCAACCACTGCAGGTGCCGCGAGCCGGGCCTTCGCCGCCGAAGAATGGGTCTGCAATCGGATGGTTCACTGCCTCGCCGTTGGGTGCTTGCAGGATGCCCACCCGGGTGGGGTAGAACGTGTGTCCGCAGCCGGTCGCATCTGCCGTGTACTTCAACAGGTGATCGGCAGTGCCCAGGATTTTGTTTTCAATAACGCCCAACATGCGTGACGCAGCCTGATAATGCCTCGGCATTTCAGCCGTCCAGTCCGCCAGGCCGCGCCAGGTTCCCGACTGCCAGACGCGGTCGGGGGCGGGGAGCAGGGTAGCAGCGTAAGTTATGGAGCCGCCTCCCACCGCGCATCCGTGGAAGATGGTCGCGTGGCGAAAGAACCGCATAGTGAAGAAGCCGCGCAGGCCCAGGCTGGGCCGCCAGAACCAGCGATGCAGGGACCAACTGGTGCGGGGAAAAGATAGGGGCGCCCAGCGGCGCCCCATCTCAATGACAGCAACCCGATAGCCTTTTTCAGTAAGCCGCAACGCCGAAACGCTGCCGCCAAAACCGGATCCGATCACGATAAAATCGAAATCGAACCGATCGCCGCCGCTTCCCATAACTGCTACGCTCTGCTTCCGCGCTGGCGGATGCAGCCTTATGCGACCAGATACTTCCCGCTCTCAAGCACCTTCTGCGCAATCGCTTGCCGAAGGGCCACAATATTGAACGGCTCATACTTGCTCAGTCTCCGGAGAATGGCGAGTTGCGATCGCAGCATGTCTCCCTCGGCGCAGGCAGCAATCACCATCTTCGCCGCGCTTTCGATCCTGTCCATCGCGCCCGAGATGTATACGCGTGTCATATTCAGGGCATGCTTTGAGGTCTCTTCGTTGTGCATGGCCAGCTTCTGCGCGCGTAGAACTGCAGACTCCATCGCGTAGGTTTCAATGGTCATGTTCGCAATTGCACCCATGATCTCCTGCTGATCCTGGATCGCCTGCATGTATTTTTGAGTGGCAATGCCGGCGGCGAACAGCCCGATCTTTTTGGCGGTGGCCACCAGCTTTCGCTCCTGCGCGAGTGGCGCATCGCTGATCTCGTCGGAGGTTCCCGACAACACTTCGTCCATCAGCTTCTTGATTGCCGGCATGAGCGGCAGTTGCCCGCTCATCGCACGTTTGAGCAGGAACCCTGTGATGAGCAGCCGGTTGATCTCATTCGTGCCCTCGAAGATCCGGTTCACACGAACATCCCGGTAATTGCGTTCGGCCGGATATTCCTCCACGAAGCCGTACCCACCATAGATCTGCACCGATTCGTCGACCACATAGTCGATGAACTCCGATCCCCAGACCTTCAGGATCGAGCATTCGACCGCATACTCGTCGATGACCTTCCGCACTTGCGCCATGTCCTCGTGCTCGGCGCCGAGTTGCGCGATGGCATGGTCCATCATGCCAACAGTTCGGTAGGCCATGGCCTCGCCGGTAAAGATTCCCGCTGCCATGTTGGCAATTTTTTCGCGAATCAATCCAAAATCGGCAATGACTTTCCCAAACGCTTTGCGCTGCTTCGCATATGCGATAGCGCTCTCGATGCAGTTGCGGGCCGATCCAACGCATCCGGCCCCCAGCTTGAAGCGGCCCACGTTGAGCACGTTGAACGCAATATGATGCCCTTTCCCAATTTCCCCGAGAACGTTCTCCACCGGAACTCGGCAGTCGCTGAGAATCAATGGACACGTCGACGATCCCCGGATCCCCATCTTGTGCTCTTCAGCTCCCACCGAGAACCCCGGGAACCCGCGTTCGATGATGAACGCGGTGAATTTCTCGCCATCAATCTTGGCAAACACGATGAACAGATCGGCAAACCCGGCGTTTGTGATCCACATCTTCTCGCCATTCAGCATGTAGTGCTTTCCGTCGGGCGAGAGCTTCGCCTGGGTACGGCAATTCAAAGCGTCGGAGCCCGAAGACGATTCGGAAAGCGCATAGGCTCCTACCGTCTCGCCGCTCGCCAGGCCCGGCAAGTACTTCTTCTTCTGCTCTTCGGTTCCGAAATACACGATGGGCAGCGTGCCAATACAGGTGTGCGCGCCCCAAGTCGTGCTGAACCCCCCATATTTCGCGATGCGATCGGCGATGATCGACGAGGTCACTTTGTCCATCTGCATTCCGCCGTACTGTTCAGGCACATCCACCCCGCTCAGGCCCAGTTCGCCAGCCTTGCGTACCAGGTCGCGTATCACGGCGAAATCCTTGTGCTCCATCTTTTCGATGTTAGGAACAATCTCTTTATTCGCGAACTCCTCCGCGGTTTGCGCGATGAGTTGGTGCTGCTCGCTGAAATCTTCTGGGGTGAACACTTCCTCGGGCGTTCGCTCCTCAATCAGGAAGCTGCCGCCACGAATCTTGCTCGCCGGCACTGCTGTAAGCGTAGCCATATTGCGCCTCTCTAAGTGTTTTCTCTGTCTCGCATCAGTGAAGGACCTGAACGGTAATCCGCCGCTCGCATTTCCCTGGTCGTCAAAAAATATTCTGACGTTCCGCTCCAGTCACAGTTCGAGTGATCTAATCTCTGCCAACTAGCTGGCGCACTCACGCGAAATCAGAACAAAGCGTCTTCGGGCGAGCCCGCCGGCATCGCTCGAAGACGCAATCGTCACATTCAAACGCCTCGCAGCAGTCAAAGCACCTCGGCCATTCCGAAGCGAAAGGTAGTTCCCTAGAACTCGCTTCGCTTCGCCGGACAGCCGAAGGGGCTGTCGTTACGCCGGCTGTCCCGGTGAATGGCTAATGCCTCAGGCCACGGCTACCGCTGCTTTGGCTCGCTTCGGTGGCTTCCTGCTAGTCACGGTTTTTGGCGCTCCATTGGGCGCCTTCACCATCACATCCATGAGCGACTTCTGCGCGTCGACATAGCTCTTCACCACTTCCCGGGTCAGTTCATTCAATGGAATAAACGGGAAGGGCTTAATCATTTCCAGCGCCTTGCCGGCACTCTGCGTCCCGGCATTCATCTGTTTTCCGGCCACATCGACCAGGCGCTTCTGGGCTTCGATCAGCGACTCAGTCGCCTGTCGCGCCACTTCTGACGCTTCCATCGGTTTCCTCTTGCTGGTGCCATTCGCCTTACCGCTCGTTGCCTTTGCGGTCTCATCGGCGACAACATCCAGGAACCGCTTCTGTGCCTTGGCGAAGTTCTCCATGGCGTCGCGCGCCAGATCGATGACATGCTGCGGTTGATATGGCTTGCCCGCCTTGGCGGACTCCAGCCAGGTGTGCGTCTGCTTGCTGGCAATCTTGAGATACTCCTCGTGCATGCTGATGAACGTATCCACGCTGCGCTGCAGCAGGTCGACCAGGGCACGCCGGCGCGGGCAGTCTCCAACCCGGTCTTTCACCCCGTTCAGGAGGATCTCATTCTGTTTCTTCCCCAGTTCGAGCAGAATCTTCTGGCCTTCCAGAAAATTTGTCATGCCTTCCTCAGCGATATCGCTCAGAATGGCAGTGGGGGAATGATGAGGATCTGACAATTGCTCCCGCACAGCGTGCATGACGCTGGCGTTCTGCCGCATGGCCAAATCCAGGAGAATCCGTTGGGTAGCGAATAGCGTTTGTACTCCCTGTTGTCCCCAGCCCGAAAGCAGGGACAGCACCGACGAATCTTTGCGATGAGTGGATTCGTGCTTTGCTGCTGGCATATGAATGTACCTCCAATGCTGCACTGCAGCATCAGCTAAACTGTACGTCCGCAAGAGGATTGTGTCAAGATATTCTTCTGCCGTGTGCACAGCAACATAGGAGCATTTATGAAACCTGCCGAGATCGTCATCAAAAAATACGGCAACCGGCGCCTGTACGACACCGCTGGCAGCCGCTATGTGAACCTGGATGATCTCGCGCAACATGTCCGCGCCGGCAGGGAAGTACGCGTGGTGGACGCCAAGACCGGCCAGGATCTGACCCGCGTGACGCTGACCCAGATCATTACCGAAGACGCAAAGGACAAGCCCACCGGCTTGCCCCTCGAACTCTTGCGACAATTGATTATTGCTTCCGATGAAGTGCGGCAGGAGTTTCTGATGTGGTATCTGAAATCGGCCTTCGATACCTACCAGAAGCTTCAAGACACGGTCCAGAACCGATTGAGCGAAGTGCAGTCCGCGGTCCTCTCGCCGGTAGACATGATGAAGCGTTTTCTAGGCGCAGCGACTCCCGGCAAGCCAAGTTCGCAGCCACCGAATGAAGTGGACTCCCTGCGCAAACGCGTCGCCGAACTCGAAGCGCAACTCCGGAAACCCGCGCAGCGCAAAACTTCGCGCGGGAAAAAACGCCGATAGTCCCGCTGACCCTGAAGGCCGAACCTGAAACTCGAAACTTTAGACTCCTGCCAGATCTTGCTTGGTCAGATTACAACCTCGCAGTATAATTTGTGCGGTGCAGCATTCCGATCTTTGTCCCCCAGAGACGGGGATCGCCACACACCAGGACAACTTGCGGCCCAAATCGAAAAGCACAAAAAAGCGTCCTGCGACGGCGCGACGGCGCGTATCTACCCGGGAACCGTATCCCAAGTCCCATACCTCATCTTTTTGGACCGAAGCTCTGTTCGGTGCCGAGATCCTCATCCTGCACGCCACTCCTGTTTATTACGGATTGGGCGTGCCCCGCGGCGACGGCTCCGCAGTGGTCATCATCCCCGGCTTCCTCGGAACGGATCTTTATCTGACCGAACTCCACGCCTGGCTTGCACGGATTGGCTATCGACCGTACTTTTCCGGCATCGGCATCAATGCGGAATGCCCTAACATTCTGATCCAGCGGCGTCTGAATCTGACCATCGATAAGGCTTTATCGGACACCGGACGCAAGGTTCACTTGATCGGCCACAGTCTTGGCGGAGTGATTGCCCGCTCCGCGGCAGCCTCGCGTTCGAAAGATGTTGCTTCCGTGATTACTCTGGCAGCACCGGTCCGCGGTACCGTAGCCCATCGCGGGGTGCTCAATGCCGCCGAGGCAGTTCGCTTGCGCATCCTGGAAGAGCATGGCAAGGGTGTTCTCCCCAACTGCTATACCGGTCACTGCACATGCAACTTCGTAGGTTCACTTCGCCGCAAGGTGCCAGACAACTTGCTCGAGACTGCCATCTACACCCGGCAGGACGGCATCGTCGATTGGCGCTATTGCATGACCATGAAGCCCGAAAGCGATGTGGAAGTTCCCGGCACTCACATCGGCATGGCATTCAATCCCGCAGCCTACGTTGTTGTTGCAGACCGACTGGCAAAAGCTCGAGCTACGCGAATCTAGCCCACCATTTCCAGCACAGCCCCTGTGCTGGTCTCCAATGTCTCCACGGAATCGTTCGCTCCCCTGATGAGGATCGCGGCCGAGGCAAGACTGTTGTTTGATACTTCGAATGTGCCCGAGCAGTTGGTTTTCACATATGGAAGGCGATGCAGGCTCGGCCCACGCCCGTCGATTGTCGCGTCGAGCTGAATGCCGTCGTCCGAAGTGCACGCAAATTCCCAGTGCATCTCTTCGCGTGCCTTTCGCACTTCCCTTAGTTTGCCGAAGCGGGAGGCCTTGGCATCATGCCAGAGCACGGCCTTGCGAAAAACCAATCCGAGCGGCATTTCGTAGACGAGCGCTTCCAGAGTGCTCGCCGGTTTGCCTTCCCTTCGGAAATAGGCGTGCGTCCACCGCCAGAAGTTCCGATGCCTGTATCCGCAGTTATGTCCCTGTACTCCGAATCCCAGGGGATCGCCTGCGAACCTGCGGCCATCCAGCGTGATCTCGCCCGAAAATACCGCATCCGAATGTGGTGTGCGCGAGAATCCTATCCACCCTTTGCTGCTCAATATCACCTTAAAATTGGACTGGTACTGCAGGTTCCATTTGAGATGATGACCGTCAACATTCAGCGCACCGCGACAGTAGTTCTCTCCGATTTCGTTTTCGCCCGCTTGGAAATGAAGCGGAACCTGCGCCTTGCCGCTGAGATTCAACTCAGAGACCGCAAATCCCTGAATAAAACTTTGCGGAGTCGCCCCAGTCGGAAACCAGGTAGCCCAGACCTGAATTGGCTGGCCTTGCGGAGAGTTCGCACACCCCGACCGCCCGGGATTCATTAATAGATAGCGAAACCACCAGGCACCACCGCCATCAGCTAAACCCAGGCGCAGAAACCAGACTTCATAACGCCGCCGGACCGACAAGGTCGAGAATACTTCGTTCAAAGTAGGCACGTGTCCTGGAGCCTCGCCGTTGCATGAAATCAATTTCAGCAACTATCTCACATGCCCGGCGATTCTCCGGTGATGCCGGTCACTGCGAGCGTTTCTGAACAAGAAGATAGTCTGAGCAGTCACCCGCCATGCTCGATCCTTCAGCCATTGCCGCCGGCTTGAGCAAACTTCCTCCTCAACAGTTGCGGGCCACGCTGGCCAGCTACCTGCCTCAGGGCGCAACGGCGGCGGAGAAGATCCAAGCCATTGAGAATGGATTGCGCAGCCCGCTGGGACAATCGATCCGCGACGCCATGGCGCGCTGGATCGTGGATGAGATCGTCCCAGTTGAGAAGCTGGTGCCCAAACAGTACTTAAACTGGCGCGCCCCAGTGCGGGATTCGATGATGTTCGTGGTCGCCCGGTTATCGCCGGAGCGCCTGGCGCCAAAGTTGCTGGAGCAGATCGAACTTCCCTTCGCCCGTCTGCTACGGCTGATTGCCAAGGTGCCGGGCTTGCAGAAGTTAGGCCAGGTGATCGCCCGCAACCAGCATCTTCATCCAGCTTTGCGCAAGGCGCTTTCGAGGCTGGAAAACGGGATACGAGACGTGCGGCCCGAAGACATTCGGTCCATAGTTCTGAAAGCGCTTGGGACCAAAGCAAAGAGATACCAGGTGGAAGTCTCCACCCACAT
>QHVR01000754.1 GCA_003223595.1 Acidobacteriota bacterium | reverse complement strand
GCATCCTCAAGCCATTGGCGAATGGAGGGAATTCCAAAGCCATGGTGGAAATGGGAGCGCTTTATTCGGCCGGCTTGTGCGCGCCTCATGATCTTCCGACTGCGTACCGCTGGTTTGCGGTGGCTCTGCGCAAAGATCCGTCCAACGAGGCCATTCAGAGTGACCTGCAAAAACTCTGGGGAGAAATGACCCAACCGGAACGACAGTTGGCCATCAAGCTGACGCAGTGATTCTCACTGAGCGCGGCAAACCCTTCGCACTTTTTCTCACGTCGACGTTATGGCTGTGCTCCGCCATCGCCCAGGCGCCGAGCCACAGCCGGCCACCGCAACAACGCGAGATGGGCAGCCGCAAGCATTATGTCGGCCTGCCGAATTTTGCCGAGGTGTCGCCGAACCTGTTGCGTGGCGGGCAGCCCGGGGTGGATGGCCTGGAGGCGCTCAAGAAGATGGGCGTCGGCGTGGTGATTGATATGCGGGGCACGAAGAGCTCGCACGAACAGCTCGCGGTGCGCAAGCTGGGGATGGAGTACATCGCCATTCCGTGGCACTGCCCGTTCCCTTCAGATGCGATCTTCGCGAGGTTTCTGAAGGTGATTCACGAGCATCCCAAAAAGAAGGTGTTTGTCCATTGCCGTCTGGGCGACGATCGCACGGGGATGGCGGTCGCGGTTTATCGCATGGCGAATGAGGGATGGTCCGCAGATGAGGCGCTCAAAGAAATGGAAGAGTTTGGGTTTAGAGGGAAACATCACCTGATCTGTCCTACGCTGGAGTTTTATGAGAAGCGGTTTCCGGAACATTTCAGGGAGAATCCGGTCTTCGAAGAGCTGCGGTCCAAAGCACAGGAAGCAACCAGCAAATAAACGCCGGAGCACGTGGCAACGCGTAGCCCGGACTCATTGCTCCGCGGAAGCTCTTTTTTTTGCTTTCCATGCGTTCTGCTACAGGAGCGCTTCGCTTTCAGATCTATATTGCCAGACGGCCCTTGAGCCTGTATTAGCCCGGAAAAAAAGAGCCAGTGTGCCGCGAAAACTGTGATGGGTAGCTTACGCATATAACTCCTGCTTGGAATTGCATTTGGAGGGGCCTCCTCGTTGACGTTTTGACTCAGGGCCGAAGATGAAGCGGAGTTGCGTAGAAACAGCGAGTAAACGTTGCTCGCGGTATCCCCCAGAAGCGGCACTGCTAACAGTTTTACCTCAGTGTCGTGGCGAGATGACACTCAAAACGCGTGCCGAGGGGATTCTTGGCCAATTGAGACATTTCCGTAGCTCACCGACGACGAAGTGCTGACCTACGGCTGAGACCAAAAAGCAAGGCGAGATTGAGTGCCGAGGCAGGACCGAACATTAGCAGCCTAGCTGCCAACGAATACGAGACGCTAATTCTTGCCATCGCAACCAGTAGCAGGATCACGATCCCCAAAGTCCAAGCAAGGCCCACCAGTGATGCCAGTCGCAAGCGACGAAACTGCAAAACAGCAATAGCGAGCAGCAAAAACCCAGCTACAGCTAAAACCGTTGAGCCCCTGAAGATCCCCGCGACCGGTCCCAGCAAAATAAGTAAAGCAACTCCAACGTCAGCACCTTCTGTTGATCTGGCTGCCGATAGCACATCAGTTGCGCGAATCGTGTCGCTTGCAGGAGGTGCGACTAGCCGAGGCCGAACGATGTGATAGCGCTGCATCGACACGAATGCCGCCGACAGAAACAGACATCCCACAGCGACAAAGTATGTGATTGACAACCTTCGCATCGTGCCTGTCCCTATGCCTCCCCATGCATTTTAGACACCGGAACATCTTTCAGTGAATGGGGCCCTGACCCGGGTTTCTTTTCTTGGCGTAGCAAGCAATCGGTGCCGCACCTTTCGCGGTTTTCGAAAGCTGGGCACTCGGACCTCCGTCGCTTCGCTTTGCGGGGCGGACCAATGGGTCCGCCCCTACGTGAGCCGTTAGGCCTCTTCGTTTTCTTTTAATCTTGCGATTACGCTTAGGTCTTCCAGCGTGGTGGTATCGCCGACCACTTCGCCGCTGGTGGCCAACTCGCGCAGCAGGCGGCGCATGATTTTGCCACTTCGGGTTTT
This sequence comes from Acidobacteriota bacterium, assembly GCA_003223595.1. GTDB lineage: Bacteria > Acidobacteriota > Terriglobia > Terriglobales > Acidobacteriaceae > Sulfotelmatobacter. The sequence continues at coordinate 522 of QHVR01000754.1, read as the reverse complement.
TGGCAGACTATCGGTGAAGCGGATGTCGTCGGGCTTGGCCAGAGCGCCGATTTCTTTCGCTACCCAGCGGCGCAACTCTTCTTTCAATTCGTTCGATGGTTGCCTTCCCTGCTCCAGAGTGACGAAGGCGGAAATTGCCTGGCCTTTGAGTTCGTCGGGACGTCCTACTACTGCCGCTTCGGCCACCGCATCGTGCGCCACTAGCGCCGATTCCACTTCCATCGTACTGAGTCGATGTCCGCTGACGTTGAGCACGTCATCGACGCGGCCCATGATCCAGAAATATCCGTCTTTATCTTTGCGGGCGCCGTCTCCCGTGAAGTACATGCCCGGGATTTGCGACCAGTAATTCTTAACGTAGCGGTCAGGATCGCCGTAGACGGTACGCAGCATCCCAGGCCATGGGCGCGTCAGGACTAGAAAGCCTCCGGATCCGTCGGGCACGGGCTTGCCCTCCATGTTCACGATCTCGGCGACTACGCCCGGGAACGGCCGTGTGGCGGAGCCCGGCTTGGTGGGAAT
>QHVR01000753.1 GCA_003223595.1 Acidobacteriota bacterium | reverse complement strand
AGACTGAGTTCGCCGCTGTCATTGGTCAGGATCACGAGATAGTCGTAGGTGGAGTCTTCCTTGAGTTCCACCTTCTCATCTTTGTTCAATTTCTCCTGGCGCACGTGCTCGGTGCACTTCACGTCTGAAAATTGATCCAGAAATTCGGAGGTACGGCTCGCCGTTCGGGCGAGCAGATTGTCTAGCCTTTGATAGTCAGGCGAGGCCCCGCTTTCGTTGCTGGCCAGCACGGATTGTGCCAGAGCAAGCAAGAGGAAAGTTGTCAGTATGCTTCGAGGGCGTTTCATTTTTCCCCCTTCCTCCGGCTATCGAAGCGATAGCCGATGGAGAACATCATCTGGTCGTAGCTCATGTCACCACGGTTGGTGGTGAAATTCCCCTGCAGGTAATAGTGTGGGCCCAGCGTCGTTTCAACCGTGCCCGTAACGAACTTACTGTGGTTATTGTTGGTCAGGGCCGAGGCAAACGTCTGCTGCCCTAAGAGAACCTCAAGGCGCAGGCGGTCGCTCATCTGCCGCGAGAGCGAGAAAGATTTGTAGTTTCCGCTTCCGAAAGAACTGTCGAACTTGGCATAGTGTACATCGGCGCGCAGGCGTATGAGCGGGACCCGGTTAAAGGTAATGCCATACATCTGGTTCAGAGAACTCTTGGCATCGCCCGTTCCGCTGCTGCGGCCCAGATTAGTGGAGAGCCAAATCTGGTTCCAAACTTCTACCCGGCCACCGGCGCTGAAACCCTGGAACAGATATTTATCGAGCAGGCCGAGCGCCGCCAGGCTCGGATCGAACGTCGGAATCTGGCGGAAGTAGTTATAGTTGAAATCCAGTTCCACCCGGGATAGCGGGTTTACACGGAAGGTGGAGAAATTGCGCCCCAAACCCCATCCCGGTGAAGGCGTAACCGCATTGCCGACCGGATTATCGATCTGTGCCGATTCATAGAGAGCGAAAGTACGCTTGTAGGAGAGCGAATCCTCGATGAAGACGAATGGCCGGTCGACGTTCCAACTGATCATGCTGACGCCGCCACCAGCCGTAGTGCTGTAATGCACTCCATTGAAGTCGCCGCCATCGAAGTTGACGAAAGCTCCGCTGATTACACGGTTCGGACTGTAATCCCAGGAGGAAGGATCCGGCGTTGACCCACCGAAGACTCCCAGCGTGGTGCCCTTGGAAATCCGCTTCCCGAAGTATCCACCGTCGATAGTGTCGAGACTCGGCGCATAGGGAAGATAAAGGCGCCCGACTCCGGCCACGATCGTGGAGTTGGGATTGTCATACGTCATGTTCAGGTGGTAGGTGCGGTTGATCAAATTCTGCAGCGTCTGTTGGCTGGCGACGGATTCCTTGGTGATGCGTCCTCGCCAGTAGCCGCTGAGATTCCAGTAGGTTCCTCCGATGCGCGTAATATCGCCGCGGAAAACTACTCCGACGTCGTTGCTGGTGATGCTGTTGGCGCCGTGACTGATGGTTTCAATGTTGTCGAAGCCGATGCGGCCCCGGGCGCGGTTCACGGAGGGCAGCGGCGGCCGCGGGACCTCCTCGCGAGCTTCCTCGTCGAGCGTGTCGCCTTCGGTGAACGAGATTACGGCCGGATATTGACGCGTCGGACTCAAAGCGCGCTGCTGCACCATCGCTTCCGTGTCGCCGGTAGACAGATAGGCAAGGTCTCCAACTTTCACTGGACGCTTGGGCGTGTGGATATCGCTCACCGATGACGAGTCTGCGACCGCGCTCACGTCCAGTTCGGCAACCACTCGAGGATCCGCCGCGTTGGCGCTGTCGCCCTGCGTTGCGGGCACGTTCTTGTCAATGACTTCAAGCTTCATTCCTTCTTTCAATCCCTGAGCCCGGCCGCCTTCAAGGTAGGCGACGCCTTCAGCGACATACTTCACACGAAAAACGGTGCGCAGGCTGGGATCGTCGGCGCGCGCAATCAGGGTTGCGACCGCTTCCGCGCTGGTGTCGGGAGCGGAGACGGCAACTGGACTGGCGGCGTCGCCAGCGGCATTACCCGCAACTTCGGTCGCGGCGGTTTCGGCAGGCGCCACGAGGTCAGGGGAAGCATTCTTTGCTGTGTTTGCGGCAGGCGTAGCCGCGGAATCTGGAGTCGGAGCAACGGCTACCGGCGCCGGCGCAACGGAAGAGACCGGCTGCCTGTTGGCCGCGGGAAGCGATGCCACAGGTTGCGTCACGGCAGCCGACGTATTCGCAGCCACCGCTACAGGGGCAGACACGCGCTCTGCAGGAACAGGCGGCGGTGTCCCGGTTGCGGGAGCGGGTGCAGCTGCAATCGGCGTCACCGGCACGCTCTTCGAAGTTGCCGGGGATACCGTCGGCGACGTCTGCGCAGCAGCGGTGCTGGCGGCAGAAGAAGGAGTCGCCAGTTGCTGCGCGGCACCTGGCTGCGCAGCGGTGGTCACGGCGAACTGCCTCTGCTCAAACGTGGGCGGCGCCGCAGGATGACCTTGAGAACCGCCCGGGGATGGCGCGGGCGAAGCGGCTGCGACTGCTGGCGGCGGAACTGGCGGCGCGGACGAATTTTGTTTCGATGGCTCAAATGCCGGCCCGGCCACTGCAGGTGGCGGCGCAGGGACAGCCGTATCGGTGGGAGTGTCCGTAACCGGTTTGTCGTCGCGGTGCCTGCGGAAAATCCCGGCAAGATTTCCGCCTGTAGCAGCCACGGGAACACTTCGCGACATGGCTCGCTTGTCGGGTGCGACGACGCTTAAGATGATCCGATTGCCTTCGGTCGTGACAGAGTAAAGGTGAAGCTGGTCGAGGTCCACCACAATTCGAGTGACCAGAGGCAGGGTGCTATGTTGCCCGGTCCGCACCTGGCGAACACCATTGTCATTGACGGGAACTGCCTTCGGAGATGTCCCAGGCATCGTTTCGGGAAGATCCAGCAGGATGCGGTTGGGCTTCACGGCCGTATCCACCGACGGCGTCACCGGGGCGCTCAGGGTGATTTCCACGCGCACGTCGGTGCCCTCGCGGGCGACCGTAACATTCTGCACGGTAGCCGTCGTCCCGTTCTGTGCCGCGGCACAGGAGGCCAAGACCAATACTGCCCAAAGATGTTTTTGAACTACCATCATTCTCAGCTAGCACTCTCTGACGCCCCGCCCTGCCGCCTGCAACTTCTTTCCTTGCAACTGTAAGGCCAGTCGCCCGCTCTGCCGCTATCCGCCCTGCCCGTTCCGATGGCATTGGTAGCAATTAATGCTGTTATATACGTACCCCGAAACGTTCGGATGTTGAAAATTGTTGGCGTTGTTACCACCGTGACATGCCGTGCATTGGAACACGGAGTAATCGTTCGAGTTGGTATGGCAGGTGGCGCATACGTTGTTAGCGCCTCCATGGCTGGTTGGGAATGGCGAGTACTGGGTGTGGTTAAACGTCGCTCCCGTCCAGGCAGTCGTTGTGTGACAAGTCTGGCACGTGGTCGGGAAGAACTGGGGTTGCGCCTTGTGGCCCGGGTTCGTGGTGTTGCTGTAATCCGTCTGGTGGCACCCGATACACGTGATCGGCAGAGTCGTGTAGTTCCCGTTTACGTGGCAGTCCGTGCACTGGCGCGGCGGCACTGTGTGCGAACCGGTCAGCGGGAACGTCGTGTTGGCGTGGTTAAAGGTGGAGTCGGTCCAGACCGTCGTGTTGTGGCACAACTCGCACGTGGTCGGGAATCCCGCCGAAGCATGGGCGGGGTTGTTAGTGCCCGCGTAGTCCTTCTGATGGCACGAGTAGCACAGCGTGCTGTTTAAAGAGTAATTGCCGTTCACATGGCAATCGACGCACTGGCGCGGAGGCACCGTGTGCGCTCCGGTCAAGGTGAATCCGGTACTGGCGTGGTCGAATTTGCCATTGGTCCAAAGCACCGTGTCGTGGCAACTCTCGCACGTGGTCGGGAAATGGGCAGACACGTGATTCACCGGCGTAGTGGCCGTGTTGTAGTCGGTCTGATGGCAACTCACGCAGGCCGTTTACGTGACAATCGAGGCACTGACGCGGAGGCACCGTGTGTGCTCCGGTCAAAGTAAATCCGGTGCTGGTGTGGTCGAATTTGCCATCGGTCCAGAGCACGGTGTCATGGCAACTCGCGCACGTCGTCGGGAAATGCGCGGTCACGTGGTTCACCGGGCTGAGTGCCGTGTTGTAGTCGGTCTGATGGCAGCTCACGCAGGCGGTCGCAGTGATGTTGTAGTTGTTATTCACGTGGCAGTCCGTACACTGCCGCGGCGGTACCGTGTGCGAGCCAGTGAGCGCGAACCCGGTCGTGTTGTGGTCGAAGGTTGCATTCAACCAGCTGGTGGTGCTGTGGCACTGTTGACAGGTCTGCGGGAAGTTCGAAGACACGTGATTCGGATTCGTCGTGCCCTGGAAATCCTTTAAGTGACATGACACGCAGGTCGTGCTGGTCAAGTTGTAGTTGTTGTTGACGTGGCAATCGACGCACTGCCGCGGCGGCACGGTATGCGCACCCGTCAGAACGAATCCGGTGGTGGAATGATCGAACTTGCCGTCGGTCCACGCCACCATGTCGTGACATTGCTGGCAGGTCGTCGGGAACCCGGCATGCGGGACCGGCGTTGTTGCCGTGTTGTAGTCCGTCTGATGGCAACTCACGCAGGCGGTGGCGGTGATGTTGTAGTTGTTATTGACGTGACAGTCGGTACACTGGCGCGGCGGCACGGTATGCGCACCGCTCAGCGGGAACCCGGTGGTGCTGTGGTCGAAGGTTGCATTCAACCAACTGGTGGTGCTGTGACACTGTTGGCAGGTTTGCGGGAAGTTCGAAGACACGTGATTCGGATTCGTCGTGCCCTGGAAATCCTTTAAGTGAC
>QHVR01000752.1 GCA_003223595.1 Acidobacteriota bacterium | reverse complement strand
ACAGTAAGAGAGATCTGCGACACGTGAAAGTGCTACCGATCTTGCGAGTTCCGGGCTAAAATGGCGGACAAAGTTGCCGCAAGCTTGTCATCTGGCCGAGAGAGACGGCGTGCGGTAGGTGTCCGCTTTGGAGACTAATCCCACATTATCTGCACTGATCGCCGCCGCTGAAGGCGGGGAGAAACCAGCTGCAGATGCGCTGTTTAGCGCGCTGTATTCCGAATTGCGGCGGCTGGCCAGGTACGAATTGGCGCGGCACGGGGCGCCGATGAGCGTCAGCGCCACAACACTCTTACACAAGGCGTACATCGAGATGGCCGGGAATAATGAGGCCTCCTTCGCCGATCGTAAGCGGTTTATGGGCTATGCCAGCCGGGTGATGAGGGGCTTGATTATTGATCATGCGCGCAGCCGCAGCGCTCAGAAGCGGGGCGGGCAATTTGAAATCACGTCGCTGGAGTCCGGAATCGAGAGCGCGGTAGATGAGCATAAGCTGGTGCAGATCAGCCAGGGATTAGACGAATTGGCTAAAGCTGAGCCGGCGCTCGCAGAGGTCGTGGACTTAAAATTTTTTTGCGGTTTTACGTTTGCCGAGATCGCCGCCATGAGGGACGTCAGCGAACGAACCGTTCAGCGTCAATGGGAGAAAGCCCGCATCTATCTCCATCGCTGCATTCGTACAGACTTAGAGATGTGAGGAACCGTGTCCACACTTAGTCCTGATCAATGGCAGGAAATAAGCCCCTACCTGGACCATGCGCTCTCGCTTCCGGCAGAGGAGCGTGCAAGCTGGCTGGCGGATTTCCGGGCGAAGAATTGCGATTTGAGCGGTCTCCTCGAGACATTACTCGACGAACATCGTGAACTCTCTCAGGAAAACTTTTTAGAAGCCCCACCAGCGCGGCCGGCGAGCGAATCGTGCTCAAGCGGAGAGACTCTTGGGGCTTATAAACTGCTTTCGCGAATCGGCGAAGGCGGCATGGGCAGCGTTTGGCTTGCGGAGCGTCACGATGGCCGATTCGAACGCCAGGTGGCGATCAAGTTCTTACATTTTGCCGTAGGCTCCCCCGCATCGGCTGAACGATTCAGGCGGGAAGGCAGAATTCTCGGCCAACTGGCGCATCCTCACGTCGCGGAACTGATTGACGCCGGCGTGACTGCTCGTGGAGAGCCCTATCTCGTTCTTGAACATGTGAAGGGGAAACAGATTGATGAGTATTGCGACGAGCGCAGTCTGGGCGTGGAGGGAAGAATCGAGATCTTTCTGGATGTTCTTGGCGCAGTTGCGCACGCCCATGCACACCTGATCGTTCACCGTGACATTAAACCTTCCAACGTTCTGGTCAGCAGCGAGGGCGAAGTGAAACTGCTGGACTTCGGCATCGCCAAGCTCCTGAGTGACGACGCAAATCCTGCCGCCGCGACCCTGCTTACAGTGGAAGGCACGGCTGCGTTGACTCCGCAGTTTGCGGCTCCCGAACAGATTACCGGCGGCTCAGTCACAACCGCGACGGATGTGTACGCGCTGGGTGTATTGCTTTACCTGCTTTTGACCGGGCAGCACCCGGCGGGTCCTGGACCCCACTCCCCGGCGGATCTGGTCAAGGCCATCACTGAAAACGATGCTCCAAGGCCGTCGGACGTGATTGCATCGGGCAAGCTCGGCAGCGAAACAGGAATCCAAAAGCGCGCCGTCAGTTCTGATCGTCTCCGGCGGCAGCTCCGGGGCGATCTGGACACAATCGTTGGAAAGGCGCTTAAGAAGAACCCAGGGGAGCGCTACGGCTCGGTGATCGCTTTCGAAGCGGATCTTCGCCGATACTTGAAGCACGAACCGATCAGCGCCCATCCGGATACGTTTTCGTATCGCGTGAGTAAATATGTTCGGCGGCACCGCGTGACCCTGAGTCTGGTCTCGGTCGCGTTGCTGGCAATCTTCGCAGGAAGCGCCGCGACTCTGATCCAAGCGCGTACGGTGCGGCGTCAGCGGGATGCTGCGCTGCTCGAGCGCGACCGCGCCGATCACGTGACGCGGTTTATGACAGGTATCTTCAGGCTCGCTGATCCGAGCCAGAAGACTGGAAACCAGGTTACCGCGCGGGAGCTTCTGGATAAGGCTTCCCAGGAAGTCGAAACTGGGCTGGCACAGAACCCTGATTTGCAGGCGCGAATGATGGCGGCGATGGGCAAGGCATACATGAACCTGGGACTATACGGTCGCTCGGAATCACTATTGCAAAAGAGCTTGTCTATCGCGGCATCCAGGGGTGAGGGACAGAGTCAGATGGCGTTTGAGGCTGCTCATAATCTTGGATGGGATCTTCTGCAGGAAGGAAAGTTGGCGGAAACCGAGAAGCTGCAACGAAATTTGCCACGCACGCACTGGGCCCGGATGATCCAATCACGCTTTCCGCCGAAGGTATCCTTGCTTACACGCTCTGCGAAAGAGGCAATTGCGAGGAAGGAGCGCGATTAGGGCGAGAACTGTTGGACAGGGAGATGCGAGTAATCGGACCGGATGCATATGACACTTTGATAACGCGGGACAATCTGGCCATCGCTCTGACTAAGCTGGGACGGTCTGCCGAAGCTGAAAAACTGGAGAGAGAGAATTTGCAGATTCGCCAGCGGGTCTTGGGACCGGAAAACCTGGTAACCATCGACTCGATGGAAAACCTCGCGTGTATCGAACGCGATCTTGGCCGCTATGCTGAGGCCAAGAAGTTATTCGACGAGGTTCTGGACATCGAACAGCGTGTTCTTGCGCCGGATCAACCCGAAAGGGCGGGTACCGAGTACGATTTCGCCACGGTGCTTGCCCGTACGGGCCATGGTTCGCAAGCGCTTTCGTTGCTACGCCATGCAGTCGACCACGGCCTGCCAACACACACTGCTTCGGCCATTGAAAACGACTCCTATTTCAAATCACTTCATGGCGACCCGCGCTTCACCGCCTTGGTGGCCCATGCCAAAAAAGCCAGTGGCTCGCGTTAGTTCAACACAAGGTGAAGGCGCTTCCACACGCATGCTGGGGGCCTCGCCCGCGAAGGTCCCAGATTTCTGTAAGCATTTGCGGTAACGACTTCCATAAGCAGTTCGCGCGCCGAGCGATGTTTTTGTTTCAGTGTGTGTCGTGTTTCGCCTGTGATTTCCGATTTTATAAGTAGAGAGTTAGCAGGATGACGCCTGCGTCCCCCAGAGTCCTCTCTCTCAAAAATCTGAACGCGAGGAGAAACATGAATTTCAAAGTTAGCACTCGTATGCTCATCCAAACTCAGACTAGGGTGCGTCTGGCGCGCCTTGCCGGGCTTGTCGCGATGACGCCGTTCTTTTCTGCGGATTGTGCAGTAGCCCAAACGGCCCACGATCATGCCGCTCCCGCGAAGCTGGTTCGCTCGGTGCGCGAGTCCACTCGCCAGTTTCTCGACGTGAACGCTGCCACGGCAGCCGGTTACGGCGCGTTTCTGGGCTGCGTCAGTGGTCCGGATCACGGCGCCATGGG
>QHVR01000751.1 GCA_003223595.1 Acidobacteriota bacterium | reverse complement strand
AGGAGCTTTCCGGCAAAGCTAAAGACAAGCAGGATCTGCTGACTGCTTTCGGAATCAAGAACGCGGACACGAAGCTACCCGTGATTGGAATCGTGTCGCGCTTCGCGGCCCAAAAAGGTTTTGACCTGATCGCGCAAATCGCCGACCGCTTGGCGCGCGAGGAGATGATCATCGTGGCGCTGGGAGCCGGCGACAAGGCTTACGAAGAGATGTTCCAGCGCCTGCACAAGCAGTTCCCCAACAAGATTGCGGTGAAGGTCGCGTACGACAATGCCATCGCCCACAAGATCGAAGCTGGAGCCGACATGTTCCTCATGCCGTCCCGTTACGAGCCTTGCGGCCTGAACCAGATCTATAGCCTCAAATACGGCACCGTGCCGATCGTGCGCGCGACTGGCGGTCTCGACGACACCATCGAACCCTGGGACGCGCGTACCGGGAAGGGAACTGGATTCAAGTTCACCGAGTACAACGGCGAGTCGCTGCTGCTCACCATCAAAGAGGCGCTCACGGCATATCGTGATCAGACTTCCTGGCAAGCCCTGATGCGCAATGGCATGAACAAGGACTTCTCCTGGAATGCGTCAGCGCGCGAGTACGGGAAGGTGTACGAGCGAGTGCGCCAGCTGCGCACCGCGAACCATTCCGCACCAGAGAAAGTGCTGGTGTCGTAGTACCAAAGTGAAAATGCCGCGCTGATCTCCGGCGCGGCATTGCCTCTTCTCAGTTGTTTACCACTTGAAGCCTTGCAGCAACCTCTGCGCGGGAGATTGTGACTCCAAGGTGTGTCCGTGTCGCGGCCGGATTGTTCCCCTGGCGTGGGCCGCCGTTGCCGGCGCCTGGAACCATGCTTGCGAGAAGCCATCAAACACGCTATTGCTGGTGAGGCGAACAATCCCGGTGCCGTCCAGATTCATGCTGTAGATTTCGTACCCGGTGCTGGCGGTGGCATTCAGCTTATCGCGGTCCGATTCGAACACGATCTTCTGTGCCAGTCCAGGTACCTGGATGACGATCGGATCAACGTTGAAGCCTACGCCATCGCTCACTTGAGTGGTGCCCGACCCATCCAGGTTCGTGATGTAAATATCCACGGAGTTGCCGCTGCTTGCGTTTGTCGCGCCGGCGAACACGATCTGGCTGCTGTCCGGGGTGAAGGCGGGGTACCCATCCCAGCAGTCACACGTGGCGCTGTAAGGATTGGTGATCAGCTGCGGATTGCTGCCATCCGCATCCATGAGCACGATTCCATGAAATGTAGTGGTGACGCCGTCGTCATCCGAGGCTTCGACCGCGATCATGCTGCCGTCAGGCGAGAACGTCGGATCCCAGACGTTCGTTGCACCCGGCGGCATAGGAAGCACCTGCTCGGGAGCAAGTGGGTTGACTGCGTCGCGGACTACGATTGAGTTGGGCCCGTTTGCACCTTGCCGCATCGAGGTGAACACCACCTTCCTGCCGTCGGACGACAACTGAGGGTAAGAATCCTCGTACGAATCATTCGTGATTTGTGTGGTCGAACCATCCGTATTTTCAACGTAGATGTCCCACTGATCGACCAGCGTGTTGCCCAGGCCGCCCCAGAGGTCAAAAGTTATTTTGTTGCTGGAAGGCGAAAGGTAGACGGAACCGAAATCGGCCGCGGTAATCTGCCCCGAGGATGGATCCTGCGCTGGAATCGCTTGAAAAGTGACGTCATTTCCCAGGACCGAGTACTCCCCAGTCATAGGGGTGAAACTCGTTGCCTGGTTCGGCACTTCCTGCAGGAACATAAAGGCATCGGTGATTTGTGGTTGGGGCTGGGGCGTGACCACGGCCTTTGAGCCGCCTCCGCAGCCCAGAAGAAAGGCAGTTGAGGGCAGAAAGAGGGCGACGAAAAACAAAATTCTACTCATATTCAGGTATCCCGGTTGGGTGAAGATCTCAGGGCCTGCATCGCGAAGGAACAGCCATGGTTCTGATGGATGGCGGTCCCTCGTGCAGGCGTGGGTTCGCCCTCGGACGCGAACCATTCACCTCCACATCTACAACCAGTTTACAGGTCGCTTGGCAGGTCGAAGGCAAGGAAAAGCAGTCGGTCACGCATAACTGTGATTCACCTCACAGTTCGTGTAGGGGCGGACGCCTCGTCCGCGCCGCGAGCAATGGAGTGTGGCGTGCGACAGCGTAGAACAGGCTAGGCGGGACTAGTGGATCCGAGTACGTGCTTTGGTGAACTTCCTTAGCAGCACGCCCCACTGTTCCAGCCTCTAAGTAGCAGGGGAAAAAGCCGAAGAATGCATGGAATCGGGTCTGTTGTGCTGCTGGGTAGCGCCGGGAAGTGGCTTCTTCGTCTGGGAGGGCCCGGCCTGATCGTCATTGGGCTGGTGGATAA
>QHVR01000750.1:2667-3062 GCA_003223595.1 Acidobacteriota bacterium | reverse complement strand
TCGTCCGCAATACTTGCGTTCAGTTCCAGTTTGGGCGTTATCTGCAGCTTCAGTTGAGCCCATCCGCCGGTGGAATCGAGGCCGCGAATCGGGGTGAAGTGCGCTCTGGGATCTCCACCGTACACAATCGACGTTGCTACTGCGCCTCCCAATCCGCCGATGGCGCGGCCGCGGTAAAACTCGCCTGACAATCCCAGCCGGGGCAGGAGCGGTACCTGAAAATCCAGCATTCCAGCCCATGAATCAATGTTGCGCCCCCAAAACCAGTTTTGCCGGCCGTAGTATCCGGCTACCCCAACAGTCAGAGGGTGCTGTTGGAGTGGTCGCGACCACGCTCCGCGAAATGCCAACGCGGGTTGACCGGAATATTCACCCGCTTGCCCTGATCGATAGAA
>QHVR01000750.1:0-2650 GCA_003223595.1 Acidobacteriota bacterium | reverse complement strand
AGTCGAGATTGTCGAGGAGCCCCGCCTGCATGGTGATGGTCTGCTGATCGGAAACGGCAAAGCGGTGTTCGACCCGAATCTGCGGCGTCCAAGCCCAAAGATTGCCGACAGACGCGAACGCCGGAACAGCCAGCGAGGCGAATGATGTCGGTGACAACGGCGAAATGAAAAGGGAATCCTGGCCCGCAGTGATCGAAGTGTTTTTCCAGTCCAAATGCAGGCTGCCCGTCTGCAGGCGAACGATTCCAAAGTTCACTCCATTTCCCGTGGAAGGGAACCCGCCGGCAAAATCAAACTGAATATCCGCCGAAGCCTTCGCTCCCGCTACCGTCGGCCCGAACAACTCGAGGCCGATTTCTGACTGGCGCATCGAGAAGCCGAGATTCGCCTGTGGCCAACCCGGAAGAACGTTCTCCGCGTAAGTTGGTAAATCAAGATTGTCGGAGTTGCCGAGATTGCGGAATGCATTCATTAACACGATCCCGTGGAGTCGAGCGCGATATTTCGAGGCAGTCTCTACTTTGGTCTGATATTGCTCATCTATTTTCGAGCCGATGAGAGAGGTTGTGTCTTCGAGCTTCTGCACTCTTTCTTCTATAGAGTCAGGTGTCGTGGCCTGGGTTACAGCTGCAGTTGGCGTCGCAGAAGCGGGGGCAAGATTCGCAGCGGTTTGGTCCGGAGTGCTGCTCTGGTCCGCGGGTCGCTCTAGCAATGCACGAGTGGCCTGCAAGTCCTGGCGCAGCTGTTGCATTTCGGCGCGGGATTGCGCATTCTCCGCGCGCATCTCCTGCATCATGGCCCGCAGTTCACGTACCTGATCCTGCAGTTCGCGAACACCAGACGTTGGGGTGGAGGCAGGGGATACGTCCTGCGCACATACCTGAGAGAGAGACGCGGCGAGAACAGCAATGGTCAAGGGTCCGCCGCGCAGCACAACAGTCCAAAGGATCTTCACACCGTCCTCCCGGAGCATCCGGAGTCAGGCACGGGCGAGACAGGGGAGGTGCGCCTAAGAGCCCGGATGAGACAACAAGTTCTGATTGGCTTCAACCCGCTGGGCGGGCACAAGCGGAGGCGTCATCGCTCTTGTCTCCGCCAATTCACTCGACAGCTGTGGAACCCGGCTCGGCAGGAACATGCGAAACACGGTCATGCCTTCCGCCGTGCGTTGGACCGAAACTTCGCCGCCGTGATCCTGCACAATCTTTTGTACGACGGCTAGCCCCAGCCCCGTCCCGTTCTCCTTGCCAAAGTTCACGAAGGGATGAAAAATCCGGTCCCGAATCGAATGCGCGATGCCGGGGCCGTTATCGGCCACTGAGACTGTAATCGCACCCGCTACTTCGGCGGCGATTACACGGATCATTCCGTGGTCAACAGGCGCGGCGTCACATGCATTGAGCAGCAGATTGTATAACGCGCGCTCCAGTTTCCGCTGGTCGAAGCATCCGGAAAGGTGAGGGGTGCATGAAACCTCGATATTCCGACCGCTGTAGCGGGGGTGCAGGCGAACCGCTTGCAGCGCCCGGTGAATTGTTTCCGATACGTCGCTGTACGCCAGGTTCAGCGATTCCCGCGTGCGCGCAAACTCCAGGAGCGAATCGATGAGGTCGGTCATCAGATTTACTCCGATGCGCACCTCCTGGTACAGCTCTTCACGTTGTGCGGGGGTGAGATGACTGTCCACCAGGAACTCGGAATTGGCCACGATCGCTGCGAGTGAATGACGCAGGTCGTGAGAGATGGAGCTGGCCATGCGGCCAATGGTGGCGAGTTGTTCCGATTCCAGCAGGTCTTGCTGGCTCTTCAGAAGGCTGGCGCGCATGCGGTCAAAGGCGCGCGTCAATTCAGCGACCTCGTCACCTCCGCGCGCGTCCAGGGGATGGTGGAAGTCGCCGGCGCCCAGCGCCCGCACTCCGCCCACCAGATTTCCCAATGGCCGAGTGAATGTATGCGAAACAAAAAAGACGAGACCGCTGCCGATCACGATTGCGGCCAGGCCCAAAAGAAGCATGTAGCGATTCAGTTCATCCAGGAATTTTGTGGCTTGATCGTAGGAGGCCATCACGGTGAAAAGCACCGGGGTATCCTGCGAATTGGAAAGCTGCAGGGAAGTGGCGAGGTAGCGTTCGCTGCCAATCTCGACATCATGCGGTTCGGCCTGCGCCGATCCGCCAATGAGAGGGCGAACGTTGTCGACCGTGAGTTGGTCTTGCCGCAGCGTCGAAGAGATCAGTTCATTGCCGCAGGAGATTGCGACGTGACTGCCAGCTACCTTACTCACTTCTGCGGCCAGACGATGGTCGATCTCGTATCCGATCACCAGGAATCCGAGCATGGTTCCATCGGTGCGGGACCCGCGGTACACCGGCTGAATAAAAGTTTGATAAAGATGATGCTCGCCAAACCACCAGTGGCTGGACACGTCGCGATCCTCCAGCGACTGCTGGAAGTACTTTTGGGCAGCCTCGCGGCCGAAGCCCGGAGTCTTGGTATGAACTGCAAGGACTTTGCCTGACCGGTTGACCAGAACGAAGAGATCGTTATTGGCAATGTCCGCCACATCCTGGGAAGCGTCCTGAATTGTAACCGGGTCCGACCCAGTCATGATGGCGCGCGTAATCGGAAGATCCGCGAGCAGCGCGACGTC
>QHVR01000749.1 GCA_003223595.1 Acidobacteriota bacterium | reverse complement strand
GCGCTAGTCCCCAACGATAGCCGCCCATCGTGCCGTCCTCGCGGACTACACGATGACACGGAATTTCAACGGCGACGGGATTGGTGGCGCAGGCGCGAGCTACGGCGCGGCAGGCACTGGGACGCCCGATCGCTTGCGCGACTTCGCTGTACGATTTGGTCTGGCCGAAGGGGATCGATTGCAGGTACGTCCACACCTGGCGCTGGAAGGCGGTAGCACGGATGTCCAGAGGCAGCGAGGCATCCAGATTCTTCCCGGCCATGTGCTTCAGCAGGGCGCTGGCCCAGGAGTGCAGGCCACCCTCATCTTCTTTGCGAACGGCGAAGGGAAATTCCCGCTTCAAGCCTTCGAGCAACTCGCTGTCGGAACGGCCGAACTGGATCGAGCAAATGCCTTTGTCGGTGGCCGCGATCAGCATTCGGCCTAGCGGAGAATCGGCGCAGGCGTAGCGGATGGTTGCGGCAATAGCTCCGCGTCGATACTTGTCTGGAGTCATGCCCAACTGCGACGCGGTGCGTTCGTAGAGGCGACTGCTGGAGCCGTATCCGGCGTCGTACATGGCGCGTGTGACCGAGTCTCCGGCTTGCAGGTTCCGCTTCAGCGTCTTCAGACGGGAGGAGTCTGCGTACTCCCGCGGGGTGATGCCCAGCACGGCTTTGAATTTCCGCTGGAGATGGAACGGGCTCTGGTGGAATTCCTTACCCAGACGGTCCAGGGTGACGGGTTCGTCCAGATGCTGCTCGATGTAGCGGCAGATCGCGCGCACCATCTTAAGTTCCGGGCTGCCGCTGAACGAACGCGGACGGCAGCGCAGGCAGGCGCGATATCCGGCGCGCTCGGCGGCCTCGGGAATCGGAAAAAATTGGACGTTCTCGCGCCTGGGGCGGCGGGCAGCACAGGAGGGGCGGCAATAGACTCCGGTGGAGGCCACGGCGAAGACGAATTGGCCATCGCGGGCCGCGTCGCGGTCCATCACGGCTTGCCAGCGGGCATCTTCTTCTTCGTGCGCGGGCGTTGGGAGCGGCATCGTCTGCATTTCCTCTGCGAGTATGGCATTGGTTGTCATAACAAAGAAAGGGTACGGGGACCGAAAAAAACGCGATATCCGAATCTTGCGCGCAAATCAACATATGTGCCGATGGCGACCGTGATTGCGTGGATGCTTCGGAAAAGGTTACAGTTTCGGGCGGGTGGATTCTCAAGTACGGGGGGCAATCAAGATGAGACGATATCGTTACATCACATTGGCATTCATCACGCTCGCACTGGTTGGCTCGGCGCTCTCGCAGGAAGCATCGAAGCATGTGCTTGGCAGTGATGAATTGAAGAAAGCAGTGCCCTCGGAATATTTCTTCCGCGGACAGAAGGCGCCGGTGCAATTGCGCAATGCCGTCGGATTCAAAGGGCCAGA
>QHVR01000602.1 GCA_003223595.1 Acidobacteriota bacterium | reverse complement strand
GTCGGTGCTGGATTCTTTTACGGCTTCGAGGTTGGGGTACTCTGCCGCCAGTTCCGCAATCTGCTCGGGAAGGAAATCCGTTCCGTAGGCAACAGGATTGTTGTATAGCATGCAAGAGAGCGGAGACGCTTCGAAAACAGACGCGATGTGCGCTTTCATCTCGCGCCAGTCTCCCTGGTAAACATAAGGAGGAAGAACCATCAGTCCTTCGCAACCCAGGTCGGCAGCTTCCTTGGCCAGAGATGCGGCATCGGAAGTTGTCAGCGACGAGATCGCGGCCACGACAGGAGCGCGCTGGTTGAGCGAGCGGACACAGGTGCGCAGAATCTCCAACTTCTCGTCGTAGGACAAGGTGGCGCCCTCACCTAACGAGCCGAGCGCAACGACTCCAGTGCAACCGTTCTCGAGCATCCAGCGGCAGTGTTCGCCGACGTAGCCGTGATCGATCGTCAGATCCTGGTTGAAGCTGGTTGTGATCGCGGGCATGACGCCCTTCCAATTCATCGATTGGCCTCCTCGTGTTTCGTGTGCTCCGGTTGACCGGTTCGCTCCGCGCTCAGGCTGCTCACGCGAACAGGAAAGACGGGAGGGCGAACTGAATCTGGACTCCATCTGAACAAAAACTCGGTGGCAGGTCCACAGATTCTGCCTTGGCACGGACCCATCCCGCAACGGGTGTGCAGCTTCGCAGCGCGCCAACTACCATGCTCGCGAAGCCGGGAGTGCGGAACATCTTCGCACCGACAGACTATGGTATCGGGCGAGGCTAAGCCGCGGAGTTCATTCCGCAAAGAAAATGTGCGGTCCAAACGGCGCGCAAAACGCGCCCATTTCTTTCGATCTGCGACGAGTCGCTGAGCTTCCGGCACGCGATCGGAGGCCGCAAGCCCGGCAATCTCGCCTTCAATGAGAGACAACTCGAGTCCACCGATGCTGGTTGGCTCTCCGGCACAAAATACATTGGGCAGGCTGGTCCGCTGCAGGTGATCAACGTGCACAAACCCGCCGCGGATCTGGCAGCCAAGGAGAGCAGCTAATTCTGTGTTGGGGACGAGATGAAATCCGGAGGCTACATAGTCGCAGGCAATTTCTTCTGATCTTCCGTTGCGCATGATGGTTAAGCTTTGAACGGCGGTATGCCCATGCGCAGCTACGGGCCACGCATTCGCTGCAAATGGAACGCCCGCGAGGTCTCGCTTGAGTTGCCGTGCCTGAGTGGTTTTCTGTCTATCCGCGAGCAGCGTCAGGCCGAAACGTGCCAGTTTGCCCCAGGAGGCCTGTTCGCAGATGATCGGGATCTCGGCCCCATGGCTTCGTAAGTAAGCGGCGACGGCGAGCAGCAGAGGTCCGGTTCCAGCGACGATTACGCGCTTGTCCCGAATGGGCAGGCCAGCTTTGACCATGGCCTGCAGCCCGCCCGCTCCCATCACGTTGGGCAAAGTCCATCCAGGAAATGGCAGGAATCTTTCGCGCGCTCCCGTAGCCAGCACAAGCTTTTGATATGCGAGTTGGAGGATGTCGTTATGCCGCTCGGCGAGAAGCAATCCAGGTTCGGGCTGATCGAAAACACGCGTTCCGCAGAGCACGGAGACATTTGTTGTTTGGAGCCGCTGGTGCCATTCAGCGGCGGGCTCTGCCACGCTTTCGGTGCGGGCGCGCCTCCAAATCTGGCCACCGAGGGCCGCGTTATCATCCACAATCCCGGTGTTGGCGCCTGACTCTGCTGCACGAATCGCCGCCGCAATTCCTGCGGGGCCTCCGCCGATAACGAGAATGTCAAAGCTTTGCGGCATTCTAAGTCTCCGATGTCACTTCCATTCCCTGCTCGCAGGGGCTCTGACAACTGCGGCGATGCGGTATTCCGTTAATGGTCACGCGGCATTCGAAGCAGATGCCCATCCCACATAAGGGCCCGCGTGGTTCCCCCGTAACCGAAGTTCTGCACGGCTGACCAGCGAGAGCCACGGCAACAGCAACGGTCGCGCCTGACGGGACTGAGATCGATGCGCCGTTCACCGTCAATGAAACCTGGTCAGACATGCGCGTGCTCCTTGCTGGCGCGAGATGGCAGATAGGGCTCGATTGGAATTTCGGGTTTCGTTCCTGTGATTTGATCGACCAGAATTCTGGCTGTCGCCAACGAAGTGGTGATTCCCAGGCCTTCGTGTCCTGTCGCGAGGAACACGGATTTGTCACCGGGCCAGGGCCCGATGAGGGGCAGCTTGTCAGGCGTAGCGGCGCGAAAACCCGTCCACATGCGGATCGCGGACAACTGTCCAACGCAGGGCATGTATTCCTGCGCGCGCTGCAGCATGCGGACGATCATTGCCTGGTCTGCTTCCTTGTGCTCGGCCCCGAACTGCCGCGACGAGCCGATCAGGATCTGCCCTGTGCGGCGAGGCTGTACATTGAAGGCTACCGAATCGGTGGCAACGGAATGCGCGCTCTTTAGATATCCCAACTCGACCAGCTGATGCCGAAGAAAACCGGGATATCGATCGGTGATCACGAGATGGCCTTTGCGCTTCTTCACGTCGATTCCGGGCGTGAGTTCTGCCGACCAGGCTCCGGCCGCATTGACGATGATATCTGCCGTGAGTTGAAGGCCATCGCTGAGCAGCACGCGACGTTGCCCGAGAGTTGAGACCGAAGCTCCCAGAATAACCTTCGCGCCATGCTGCTCTGCCCGGTGCATGAGAAAGCGCGCGGCACAAGGGGGATAGAGGACTGCATCCTCGGGCACAAAGAGGCCGCCCTGCAATCCGTCACGAAGATTCGGCTCACTCTGCTTCAGGCGCTTCGCATCCAGGATCTCGGTGGCAACTCCGCGATCTCCGTAGAAATCGTGCTTGCGCGTTACCTCGCCCATCTCCTCTTCATCAGCTGCAACCCAGATCGTGCCGCATTGGTCATACTCGACGTCCGCGGACAATTCGTTCCGGAGAACCTGCCAGAGTTTCTGAGAGTACCGGGTCAAGGCGAACTGCGCCTCGGAGTCGTCCATCACGACTATGTGTCCCATGCCGGCGCCAGTGGCGCCGCTGCCCACAACTTCGCGATCAACGACTGCAACTCGCATGTCCCGGCGCGCGAACTCGTTAGCACAGGCGGCGCCTACAATTCCGGCGCCCACAATCACCACGTCATAAGTTGCGTTGGCCACGGTTTCAGCTTGGCGATGCGTATTTCGAACTAGTGTATACAACTTGGCCGGGAGGGCTGCGTTCCTACTGACAACCCGCTTTACCACAGAGGACACAGAGGAACACAGGGGAATCCACTTGGCACGCGCTCGCTTTGACAAACAATGGCTGCTTCGATGTAATGACAGTTCGCCAGAAAGCCGGCGTTTATCGCATCCGCTTGGGAGAGAATCCAGCCGCATGTTCCTGGAGAAACTACGCAAAGAAGTACTCGAAGCGAATCTCGAGCTGGTGCGGCGGGGACTTGTCCTCTACACGTTTGGTAATGCGAGCGGAATTGACCGGGAGAGTGGACGGGTTGCGATCAAACCAAGCGGCGTTCCTTACGAGGAACTGACGCCCGACCAGATGGTGATTTCCGATCTGGACGGGAACATCGTCGAGGGGAAGCTTCGGCCATCTTCGGATCTGCCGACACATCTGGAACTTTACCGGAATTTTCCGCACATCGGCGGGGTGGCGCACACGCACTCCGAATACGCGACATCCTGGGCACAGGCGGAGAAGCCGATTCCATGTTTTGGGACGACCCATGCCGACTACTTTCACGGCGAGGTGCCAGTAACCGCTCGGCTGAGTTCGTCGCAGATCACCAGCGAGTACGAGCGCGAAACCGGAGTTGCGATTCGTGAACGTTTTCGCAGCCTCGATCCGGATCGGATTCCGGCCGTGCTGGTGGCTGGACATGCTCCGTTCTGCTGGGGACCGAGTCCGGGCGAAGCTGCCCATAATGCCGTGACTTTGGAATATGTAGCGCGGATGGCGTATCACACGCTGGTGATTAACGCCGAGTCGCAGCCGCTCATGCGCGAACTGCACGACAAGCACTTCCTTCGCAAGCACGGTCAGACCGCTTATTACGGGCAGGTAAAGAAATGATCCAGTGGCGCGGCAGCAGACTACTGGCGGACGTGAGGCAATAAGCCATGGCGATTGTGGCAGGAGTGGATTTCGGCACGCTCAGCGTGCGCGTCTCCATCGTAGACAGCGAACGAGGGATTCTGGCGTCCGCGATTTCCGAGTATCCCCTGCACCGCAAGCGCGAAGATCCTGAGTTCGCGACACAGTCGCACGAAGATCACATGCGAGCGCTGGCGGACGCGACGCGCAAAGCTGTGACCGCCGCGGGCATTTCGGGTGACCAGGTGCAGTCCATTGCACTGGATACTACCGGCTCCAGCGTCGTCCCGGTCGACGATCAGATGCGGCCACTGAACGAGTATTACCTGTGGTGCGACCACCGGGCCAAGAAGGAAGCGGCGGAGATCACGGAACTGGCGCATCGCGAAAAGCTGGAAGCCATTGATTGGTGCGGCGGGGTTTATTCGTCGGAGTGGGGATTTTCCAAGCTGCTGCACTGGTTGCGTCACAACCCTGAAAAGCGCGAGAAATTTGCCAGCGCGTTCGAGCACTGTGACATGGTTGCGGCGACGCTCTGCGGAATTAAAAAACCCGCACAAGCGAAACGAAGCGTCTGCGCGATGGGGCACAAATGGATGTGGAATCCGGCACTCGGGGGCCTGCCACCGGAGAGCTTTCTGGCGAAAGTAGATCCCCTGCTCAGCGGGGTGCGCGCGAAATTGCAGGGAGAGTACGCCACCTCTGACAAGATCGCCGGAACTTTATCGTCCGAGTGGGCGCAGAAACTTGGATTGCGTGCAGGAATTCCAATTCCGGTTGGAGCATTCGACGCCCATTGGGATGCTATCGGCGCGGGCGCGAAGGAAGGCGACGTGGTCAACGTCGTGGGAACGTCGACCTGCATTATTGCCTATGCTCCCAAGGCCCAGTTGGTTCCTGGCGTGTGCGGAGTTGTTCCGGGCAGTGTGCATCCACAGTACACCGGCATTGAGGCGGGGCTCTCCGCGACGGGAGATATCTTCAGCGCGATTGCGCGTCGCGCCAATACTACGGTCGAGTCTCTCAGCAAAGGACTCGAGAACTATCATGCGGGTCAAACCGGTCTCCTGCGAATGACGTGGGACAATGGCGATCGCACGGTGCTGGTCAATCCGAATCTCGGCGGAATGACTCTCGGCTGGAACCTGCAACACACGGCACAGGACGAGCTGTTTGCAGCCATTGAGGGTACTGCCTTCCATACACGTGTCATTCTCGACCGCATGAGCGAACATGGAGCGCCGACGCGACGGGTGATCAACGGGGGCGGTATTCCTCAGAACAATCCGGTATTGAACCAGGTCTATGCCAATGTTCTGGGGCGCCCCGTGCTGGTGCCCAGCAGTAAGGTGACGGGCCTGGGCTCAGCTATCTTCGCATTTATGGCTGCGGGAGTTTTCTCGTCGATTGACGAGGCCCAGCAGCGCGTATGTCCGTCACATACGATCTATGAACCGCAGCCTGAAGCCGAGTCCGCGTATCGTGAACTGTACGAACTCTACCGCAAGGTCTATTTTGAGTTTGGGAGCCCGCAGAGCCGATCGGGCTTTGGGCATCTCTTGCCGACGCTGATGCGAATCGCGCGCCACGCCTGAACTTACTGCTTCTTCTGAATGAACCTGCGCCGTCCCACGTGCGAGCTGGCATCCTGCTTGATCTCGTCATACTTGAGGCAGGAGATGGATCCATCCACTTCGAGCACGGCCAGCGCGGTCTGATCGATGGCGTTGATTCCGTGCTCGCGCAGAGCGCGTTGCAGTTCATCCACGCTTACGTGTTCCTTCGCCATATGCGTCTCGATGGTCTTGCCGTCGTGGATGAGCAAAGTGGGCTGGCCCTGGATCAAACGTCGGAAACGGCGGTTGGTCCCGGAAAGTTCGGCAACGAAGTAGTTGAGGACGAGCAGGGTGCATGCCGCAATGGCGCCACCCGCCAGCGAGGTATCGGGCCCGGTCATTGCGTTTTGTACGGAGTTGGAGAGCAGGAGAAGCAGCGTAAGGTCGAACGGGGTCATTTGTCCGACCTCACGCTTGCCGCTTAAACGAACGCCGAGCAGGACCAGCAGGTAAATGATCCCGGTGCGAACTACAATCTGCAGCAGAACGTGGCTGCCCGGGAAAAGCATTCCGCTCAATTCCCGCTACCGGTCACGCCTCCCGCCGTCACCGGCACGGGGGCATTCTTGGGCGTGCTGAGATATCCCGTCGCTTTGTTCTTTTCAACGGTCCAGATGACAAGTTCGAAAAGCATGTGATCGCGCCCGGAGTAGAACTGAATGGGCTCGGAGACGTTGCGGTCTTTCTTTTCGATGGTCTTGTCGTCGGAGGTTACGTTCAAAGTGAACTTGCCTTTTTTGGCGTCAGTCTTCCTGAGCTGCAGACTTACCGTGGAAACCGGTTGCGGTTTCGCTCCTTTGAGCAGCGTGAACTCGTAGTAGTTCCGGTCGCCTTTGTGCTTGAGGACTTCGAGATCAGAGCGAGTGTTGGCGATGAGGCCACTCTGCATTCCCAGGTCTCCGACGGCGCCCTGCAACTTGGCTTTGGTCGCTTCCAGATCGGCCTTGGTGGAAGCGACATCTGTCTTGACGCCGCCCACATCGGTCCTCACGCCCGCGATGTCACCGGATACTGCCTGGATCGATTCCTGCTGCTGCTTCTCCAAACGGGCGGCAGCGGCTTTCTGTTCCGCCAGTAACTGGGCGGTGCGCTGCGTCAGCTCTTTCTTGGTCATGCCAGCCTGGCGGGCCAGAGTTTCCTCCTGCCCCTCGGCTGTCTGCATGCGGTTCTGCAGCTCCTTTACTTGAGCCTGGCTGGCGGCGAGGTCCTGGTTCAGATGCTGGATGGACGTATGCGTCAGATAGGTGGAGTACCCGAACGCACCCACCACTACGATCGCCAATATCAATAAAATCCATTTGCCCGCATTCGACTGCGGTTCCATCTGCATGTGTTCGCCTTGGTCGGCCATACCTTCTTCCTCCTTTAGGAAGCGGAACGGATGAATTGCGCTAGGGATAATGTAATTCTTCAGCAGGGCTAGCTGAGTGTCAATTGGCTCATAAGATGCGAATTGTACGCTGCGGCGATGCTTGGGGCTCCTCGGGCTGCTTGTTGGGCCGCTCGCTTCGCTTCGCGGGACAGCCCAAGGGGCTGTCTCTACGTGGGCTCAGGGTACGTGTGCTCAGGCGGATTATAGATTGTGGGCTTAAACCGGTTTTGTGACCTCCGGAACTCTGGGTTATGACTGGGGTAACGGTTCCCCTCTAGAGCGCGCTGGCTAGTTCGGCGCGGCGATGCCGCTCCGGCGTCTTCTTCTTGATCGCCATCAACTCGATGGCTTTGTGCGCAATGTGTTCGGCGCTGACTTCAAATTCCTTAATGAGTTCCCAGGGTGCACCCGAGTCTCCGAAGCGGTCTTTGACCCCGATGGCGCCGGTGATCACGGGTACTCCGTAAAGTTCCGGGCTCTCGGTCAGAATTCCGCTTACGCGCCAGGCCAAGGCACCGATCTGGTGCTCTTCGGCGGTGACGAGGACGCCGGTCTCGTGTGCGGCCCGTAGGATCGCGTCGGCATCGATGGGTTTGAGGGTATGCATATTCAGGACACGTGTCTCGTAGCCGAATTCATTTTTCAAGATGTAGGCTGCCCGCATAGCTTCCGGGACCATCGGTCCGCAGGCCACGATGCTGAGGTCTTCATCCTCGCTCTTGTAGGAACTGGCCAGCACGGTCTCGAAGGCATCCAGAAAACTGGCTTGTTCCCTGCGCAGACGGATGACATTCGCCTTCCCGAACACAAAGGGGGTCTTCTCGTCGGTGACGATGGGCGTGGCCTCGCGCGCAAAGCGTATGTACTTCGGGCCTTGGTGTTGGAGGAGCAGATAGTCTGTGGCTTTACGGGTCTCAAGAATGTCGCAGGGCACGACCACGGACATATTGGGCAGGCCTTGCATGGCAAACAAATCTTCCAATGCCTGGTGGGTCGCGCCATCGGGTCCGACCGAAACTCCACCGTGGGCACCGGCGATCATCACGTTGAAGTTGCCGTAGCACACCGAGGTGCGAATTTGGTCGAGGTTGCGAGCGGCAGCAAACGTGGCATAGGTGCCCAGCACAGGCAACTTCCCTTCCCGCGCCAATCCTGCG
>QHVR01000747.1 GCA_003223595.1 Acidobacteriota bacterium | reverse complement strand
CCGCGATTACCGGAGGTAAGGAAATCACGAAAGGGCAGTTCCGAATCTCCTACGACGGCTCTCAGCATTTCAAAGTCAAGCCCGGCAACCTCGACGCGAATGGAAATGTATCAGGAGAGATTCAACTCGGCGATCACCAGGATATCTCGCCCACCGCTCCACTCGGGATGCTGGTGGCGTTTGCCGCTCCGCGCATTGAACTCACCATGGGGCTCAACAAGATCTACGACAAAAGTGACATTAAGAAAGCTGCTGAGTATGTCGACCAACTCGCAGACCAGGTAGCGAAGCATCTGCTCAGCCCGGACAAGTACCAGGATT
>QHVR01000748.1 GCA_003223595.1 Acidobacteriota bacterium | reverse complement strand
GACGTCGCCCGCGCTCAAGGGGACGGCTTGATGTTCGACGCGATCTGGACGTTCCAGATTTCTGAGGAAGCGCAATAGCGTTTGGCGAGGAGACCCTGTGCAGCAGCTAACGAGAACTAGTTGTCGTAGATATGCGCTCTGCCTGGCGGTCATGGCACCGCTTGTGCTAGGTGGATGCGGCAAAAAATCCTCCCCAACTGCAGCTTCCGCCGAACATTCCGCAGCCGCGGGAACTCCTCGAGCTGCGGTACTGACTCATGGCTCGGGTTACGCGCACGTTACGTTTCGTCCAAACGTTCGCGTCATGGAGGCGGAAGAAGGCAGGAAGGCCTTGATCGGCCTGAGTTCGAATGAGGCCACGCTGCTGCTGGACAGCTCAAATCCCACCGCTCGCTCGCTGCGCGCGGGAGACGTTCTGCTCATCAAGGGGCTGGTTGCGCGAAACGTTCTCGGCATAGAGTTGACGCCGGACGGCGTGGTTGTCCTGACGCAGCGTCCCCGCCTCGGCGACGTTATCCAGGAAGGCGAAATTCGAATCCAGGCTCCGGTCCGCTTTGGCGCAGCAGCCTCCGCGGCTCGCAATTCACCGCAGAGCTTCTCCGCAGGGTGGACTTCGTTATTCGCCGAGCCCGCTTACGCGCAGAGCCCCGAGTCCAACGCCATGAGCCAGTCCGAAGCCAAGGGGACGGCGGACGCTTACAAGAGCATGGCCAAGGGCGCTTTCAAATCAGTCGTCGAGGGCTGGGATACCACCTTTGAAGCCACTCCCGGCGCAGGCAAGACCGATCTGAATATCACGGCGAAGAAGAGTGTCGGCGGCTTCGAGGCCCTTATTACCGGCCAGGGGTATCTGTCGGATTTCGATTTCGATTCCACCATCTCCATGAGCCAGAGCTCGCTGCAAAATATGGAGACTTCCTTCAACAACCTGAACGGGCAAATGAACTTTCAGTGGCAGGTGGCGAAAGATACCGGCGGAGTCATGGCGGAAGAAAGCCGGATCAAGTTACCGGGCTCAATCGAGATACCGCTGGCGGAATTTCTCGAAGGACTTCCT
>QHVR01000746.1 GCA_003223595.1 Acidobacteriota bacterium | reverse complement strand
CTATTTCGAGATGATTGGCACTTCGGCTTCGAGCTTCACCGGATTTTCGGCGATCTCGCCGTGCGCGCGATATGACCTCAGCCTCGTGGGGACCGTCGGCGCTTCGGCGGAGGCTTGGGGTGCATCGGTAGGCACGGTCAGCAAAGAGATATTCAAGAAATCCATGACCAGGGTGGATCCGCCGGGCATGAGGCTCTGCGAAGACATCGGAAAAAGCTAAATCAAAAAGGAGAGACTCAGATGACGTTCTGTGCGGGGTGTGGTTCAGCAATTACTCAAGGTTCAGGATTCTGTGCAGGCTGCGGAAAGCCTGTCGGAACTGTATCTCAGGGCGCGGTGGCAGCGGCGCCGGCTGTAATTTCCAGTCCGGCTGCCTCGGGGTTGACACCGAATCTCGCCGGCGCTCTGGCGTACATTCTGGGCCTGATTACAGGCGTTCTCTTTCTCGTCCTCGAACCGTATAAGAGAGACCCATTCGTGCGTTTTCACGCCATGCAGTCAGTCTTGTACAGCGGGGCGGTGATCGTATTCAGCATCGCATGGAGGATCATGGTGAGCATCT